>NZ_RAWE01000070.1 GCF_003611695.1 Corallococcus carmarthensis
GGCATGGTCGGGCTCGGGGCGTGGGACGCCGCGGGCGTCGGGGGTGACTCCGTGCAGGCCAGGCAGGCAGCGAGGAGACAAGCGGATAGCAGGGGAGCGCGGTTCATGTCCCCGGGTCTAGTCCATCACAGCGGGCAGACGGGGAGGGGGCGCGGGTCCTCTGTGCAGGAGCCATCACGCGGGCCCTGACCGCCCGGCGACGCTCCAGCGGGAGGTCAGGATTGCGTGCTTGCGTCGTCTGGGGACTTCGGTTACTCCTCCGGCACCGGAATTGGTTCTGCGCGATTAGCTCAGCTGGATAGAGCGTTGGCCTCCGGAGCCAAAGGCCGCAGGTTCGAATCCTGCATCGCGCGCAGATGGAAGGGCCCGGAATCACTGGGGAAATCCCAGAGGTTCCGGGCCTTTGCTTTTGGCGGCCAGGGCCCTCGCGACAGTATGCAGGCGGGGGATGGACGTTCCAGGTGATGGCTTTTCCCCAGCCCACCAGGCGTCTGGATCATGAGCCCCCAGAAGACGTCGTCGCCCCGTGCGGTCTGCCTGCTGGCCATCCCTGGCCTGCTCTTGACGGGCATGGGCTGCGCGGCCCAGCGCCAGCAGGCCGCGCTGGAGGATGAGGTTCGCGAGAGCCGGACTTCGCCCAATCCCTCGCGGCGAAACAGTAGGGATGCAGGATCAGCCGGTCGGAGCGGGCCAATCCCAGGTCCGCCCGAAGCGGGCCACGCAGTGCCACAGCTTCTTGAGTGGCTGGGGCTCCACCGTCGTGTCCGAACGCGCCCTGCCAAGGACGAACGGCGTGAGCCTTGCGTCGTCCGCGATCCGCTCCGCGAGCCGGAGGATGTCGTCACCCCGGTAGCCGGGGTGCTGGCTCAGCACGTCCAACGTGACGGCGTAACCCGGATGCCATTCCAGGCGGATGCCCAGCGCGTGGGCTTCACCTTCGACGAGGGTCCCACGGTAGCTGGGGTCCAGGACCAGGGCCTCCACGTCGTCCGGAAGGCGGAGGTCTCCGTGGACGTGGGCTTCGACATACCAGTCCAGTGGATCCGCGAACGCCGTGGCCTCCGCCAGGCCCATGAGCGCCATCCGTCCGGAGGTCCCGAAGGACGTGGGCTCGAAGACGCTGTCCGGGAAGCAGAAGCTGGAACGGTCCAGCACCTCCTCCGTCAGCCGGAAGTAGCTGGAGCCGAAGCGCGGCGAGCCGCCGTAGGCATCACCGCGGAAGTTCAGCGAGCCGTACTTGGGACGCTCGCTGCCGTCGCGCTGATCATAGAACCCGTTGAAGAGACGGCTCTCCCACTGCCACCGCGCTCCCTGGGGAAAGGCCGTGAGGCCGCCATTGCTCGTGCGCGTCTCGAACTGGGAACGGTACCTGCCGTCACGCCGCATCGCGGCCAGGATGCCGCCGCCTTCGAAGCGGGCATCCGGATGGAAGTGCAGGGTGACCCGGAGCTGGCGATCCATCGGGCCGCCCCGGGCCTGCTGGTGGACATGCTCCAGGGCGGGATGGCGCGAACGCATGTCCCGCTCAGACCCCCGTTACCTTCCGGATGAACGCGAGCATCCGCGAACACGTCGTGTCCAGGTCCATGTGGGCCTCGGCCATCCGGCGGGACTCCTGGCCCATGGCCGCCAGCGTGTCCGGCTGCTGCACCAGCGTGTCCAGCGTGTTCGCCAGCGCCCCGTAGTCACCCACCGGCACGATGCGCCCGTCGACACCGTCGCGCACCAGCTCCCCCACGCCGCCCGCGGGCGTCGACACCACCGCGAGGCCCGCGGCCTTCGCCTCCGCGATGGCCCAGGAGGACATGTCCGCCATCGTGGGCAACACGAAGAGGTCCGCCGCCTGTGCCAGGCCAATCAGCTCCGGCGAGTTCGGCTGCACGCCCACGTGCACGCGCACCCCCGGCGGTGCCTCGAAGGGCGTGGACGTCACCAGGTCCAGGTGCCAGTTCTTCCGCCGCGTCTCCCGCGCCCAACGCAGGAGCAGCTTGCCGCCCTTGCGCCCCAGGTCGCCGCCCACGAAGAGCAGCCGCACCACGCCGTCCCGGGCCTTCTTCTCCGGCGCGGGGCGCCACAGCGCCGTGTCCACGCTGGGCCACACGACGTGCACGCTCGCGTCGGGCACGCCGTACTCCTCCACCAGTGAGCGCTTGGTGAACTCCGAGAAGGACAGCATCCCCTTCGCGATGGCGTACGTGCGCCGGTGCAGCGCGTTCTTCGCCCGGCCCATCCAGCCCGCGTGCTGCGTGCGCAGGCCGTAGTAGCGCAGGTAGTCCTCCAGCCCGCTCGGCGTCGCGTCCGTGGAGATGACGCTCGGCACCCGTCGCATGAAGTCGTGCGCCAGGTGCGCCATCCGCTGCGTGTGCACCACCGCGGCCCGCACCGGCTCCCGGGCGAAGGCCTGGTTCAACGCGCTGCGGGCCCGCAGGCCTCCGCGCACCGACAGCCGCGAGCGCACCAGCGGCAGCTGCTCCCAGACGTCATCCGCGTGCTCGTCGATGGGCAACCACACCGGCGTGATGTCGTTGCGACGCGCCATCGCCCGCTTGAGGTTGTCCAGGAACACCGCGTTGCCGAGCGTCGTCTCGATGGCGAACGCAATGCGTGGGGCTGGTGACGACATCCGCTGCGCGATCCTCCCGGGGCCGTGGCGTCCCTGCCGGGTTTATAGCGACCCGTCGCGTCATCACCAACGACGCGATGGGTCCCGTCCGGATTCGCACGGAGGGGGGCACTCCGGGCCGGAGTCACGCCTCGGGTTGCGTGGCCGGTTCCGGCAGGAGGAAGCGCACCTCGCGCACCCGGCGCGGCGACGCTTCCATCACCTCCAGCACCGTGCCGTCCGGCAGGGACAGCTTCGCGCCCGGCTCCGGGATGGCGCCCCCCGCCAGCGCGATGCACAGGCCCGCGACGGTGGAGTAGTGCTCGCTCTCCTCCAGCTCCAACCCCAGCGTGCGGTTCACCGCGCGCAGGCTCGCCTCGCCCTGCACCACTGCGATGGAGGGGCCCTCGCGCCGCACGAGCTCCTCGGGCGTCTCGGACTCGCTGAGGATGTCCCCCACGAGCTCCTCCACCAGGTCCTCCACCGTCACCAGGCCCACCACGCCGCCGTGCTCGTCCACCACCACGGCCAGCTGCATCCGCCGGCGCTGCAGCTCCTTCATCGCCGCGATGGCGCGCATGGACTCCACCAGGAACAGCGGCGGGCGCAGCACGTCCTCCAGGACAATCAGGTGCGCCTCCCAGGCCACGCCCAACAGGTCCTTGGCCACGATGTAGCCCACCACGTTGTCCAGCGTGCCTTCGTACACCGGCATCCGCGAGTGCCCGTGCTCCAGCAGCACCTGGCGGATCTCCTCCGTGTTCGCGTGGCGGCGCAGCGCGACGATGTGCTCGCGCGTCACCATCACCTCGCCCAGCGTCAAATCCCCCAGCGCGAAGGCCCGGGACGCAATCTCCCCCGCGCGCGGATCCAACGTGCCCTGCTTCGACGCCTCCTCCACCAGCTGGAGCAGTTCGTCCGGTGACAGCCGCGACTCGGAGAAGTTCGTCCGGTCCCCGAAGAGCTTCAGCACCAGGTTGGAGCTCGCGGTGAGGAACCACACCAGGGGGCGCATCACCCACGCCAACGCCTTGAGCGGACGGCCCAGCGTCAGCGCGTACTGTTCGGAGTAGCGCAGCGCCAGGGACTTGGGGACCAGCTCCCCCAGCACCAGCGACAGGTACGACACCAGCGCGACCACCAGCGCGAACGACACCTGGCTCGCGGTGGTCTCCGGAATGCCCAGCCCGGCCAGCACTCCGGCCAGCCGCAGCGCGATGCTCGCGCCACCGAAGGCCGCGGCCGTGGAGCCAATCACCGTGATGCCAATCTGCACCGTGGCCAGCAGCCGCTCCGGATCATCCCGCAGCGCCGACACCGCCTTCGCGGACTTGCTGCCCTGCTCCAAGAGCTCCTTCAGCCGCGTCTTGCGCACGGACAGCAGGCCCAGCTCGGCGCCCGCGAAGACGCCGTTGGCCAGCACCAGCAGAAGGATGATGACGAGCTCCGTGACGATGGCGGACCTCCGGGCTGGACCCCCCCCGCCTCGGGGGCGGCGGGTGACGCCTCTGTCCTACACCCCCAACGATTGCAGGAGGAGCGACAATTGATCGCGGCTCGCTCCCTTGGGCAGGTAGTAGTGGGGACCGGACATGAGCGCGCTGCCCACGTCCTGGGCCGCCGCCGAGGTGAGGAAGACGATGCGCGGGTTGGTCGACGCGCGCGGCAGCTTCTCCACCACCTCCAGGCCGCTCATGCCCGGCATGTTCAGATCCAGCAGCATGACCCCGAAGCGCTCGCCCCGCTTGAGCGAGTCCAGCGCTTCCTGGCCGTCCGCCGCCTCGGTCGTCTCATAGCCGAGGTCCTCCAGGCTCACCCTGAGGAATTCCCGCCAGTCCGCGTCGTCGTCCACGACCAGGACCTTCCGCGCTCCATCATCCACCGCGAGTCGCCCCAAGCATCCTCCTGACCTGGGGAGAACCTTCCGGGGCCCCGCTGGCATTCGCGACACCTGCGTGAAGCCTTGTCAGCGAGCAGGCAGCCAGACAGGCCCTAGAACAGCGCCATGCCCAGCTGGCCCACCAGGTACTGGAGGGCGGGCCTGACGTTGTGGACCGCCGTGCGCGGCTTCGCCGGCTCCGACGCCTGGCACCACGCGGGCTCGCCCACCAGCTGGCCAGCCATGTGGCTGAAGACGCGGAAGCGGCCCAGGTCCGTGCTGCTGCCTGAGTTGTAGACGCGCATCGCGCGCTCACCCGGGCGGCCCAGATCCGCCGCGCTCGGGATGTGACGGTGGCCGTGCAGCACCAGGTCACACCGGCCGCCCACGCGCTCCAGCAGTTGCCTTCCCAACGCGAGCTCCGACGCGTGGGGCAGTCCGACCTTCGTGGCGATCCACTCCGGGAAGCTCTCCAGGGGCAGCGGCAGCACGTGGTGGTGCAGCAGCACCGCGACCAGCGTGTCCCTGGGGGCTGCGTCCAGCGCGCGGTCCACTTCGTCCACGACGCCTTCCGTCAGTTCTCCATGGCTGTGGAAATAGTTGCGGTTGTGTTCACCGGTGGAGTCCACGCACACCAGGAAGAGTCCCGCCTTCTCCACCGTGTGGACCTTACGGCCCTCCATGAACCCGCTGCCGACATCCTCGCCGGGCCGGTCATGGTTGCCGGGGATGAAGGTGAGGCGTCCAGTCTCCATCCAGGGCGCGAAGTGTTCACGGAAGCGCTGGAACTCGGCGTGGGATCCGCGGTGCGTGAGGTCTCCCGTCACCACCACGTGATCCACTGCCTGCGCCGCCAGGGCCTTCACCAGGGAGGACGCGGAGGCATCGCTCTCACGGCTCATGTCCAGATGAAGATCCGAAAGATGTGCCAGCTTCAGGGAGGCCATGCTGAAGGAGATAGGCATCGCGTCTTCGGGCGGCGAGGGTTGGCGTACGAAGGATCGTCAAAAGTTGGGCCAGCGTCGTTCACCCCACCCCGTTGCTGGGGATCCACTCCGCCGCGGTCGTGTTGCGAGCACGCATCGGTACCAGGCGCGTGCCTGACACCACGCGCAACCGCGTGCCGCGCCAGTCCACCGTGCGCCTGAACGCGCCGTGCCACCATGCGGCGAAGAGCAGCGCGTCCTTCACCAGCACCGCGGGCGCGGCGCGCAGGCCCACCGGCTGGGGCCGCAGCGCGCGGAACACCGCCACGTCCACCCAGACCTTGCCCAGCGCCACCGCCAGCGCCGCCAGGCCCGTGAGGGCGGACGGGTGGATCAGCGCGCCCAGCACCGCGAGCGGAACCGGGTTGAGGAGCGCCTGCGCCGCGTACGTCGAGGGCGATACCGCTGTGCGGTGGATGACGCTCCAGCGCAGGTAGCGCTGGAAGAAGGCGTCCACGCTCTTGCGCAGCGACACGTTGAAGACAGGGGCGTGCGCCAGCACCACGCGCTTGCCCAGCTTGCGCGTCACCCACTGGCCAATGACGTAGTCCTCCGCCAGCACGTCCTTCACGGAGAAGAAGCCGCCCAGCGCCTCCACGTCCTCGCGGCGCAGCGCCATGGACTTGCCCACCACGATGTCCCGGTCCGCCACGTGCTTCGCGGCGATCATCCCCGCCGCCGCGCTGGAGGACAGGTGCAGGTTGTCCAGGAGCGAACCGAAGGTCTGCTCACCCAGGCCCGCCACCGGGTGCGTCACGCAGCCCACCGTGGGGTCCTCGAAGGCGGCGGCGATCTCCTCCAGGTAGCCGTCCCCCACGCGGGTGTTGCTGTCGCTCACCACCCAGAGGTCGAAGCGGGCCTCCGCCGACAGCGTCACCAGCTGGTTCACCTTGGGGTTCAGGCCGGGCTCGCCCTCCTGGAGCACCACGCGCATGACGTGGGGCCACCGCGCCTCCGCGGCCCGGGCCACCGCGTAGGCCGGGTCGCGGGCGTCCTTCACGCCCAGCAGGACTTCGTAGTGGGGGTAGGGCAGCCGCGCGAACTGGGCGAGGTTCGCCTCCAGGTCGTCATCCACGCCGCACAGCGGCTTGAGGATGGACAGGCCGGGGCGCTGCGTGGGGCCCGCGGGGACGGTGCGGCGGTGGCGGCGCACGAACAGCGCCTGGAGGAGGAGGGCGACGAGGCCCACTGCGGACGCGGCCAGGAGGAGACTGGAGGCGATGAGCATGTCGCCACCCTAGAAGCCCCACAAGGCGGGACCGGGGCGGCGGGACGGCGGGAAGGCCAACTCGCCGTGACACGCCGGTGAAGCCGCCCGGCGCTCGTCGCCGGACGGCTACTCCAGGTCGCGGCTTCGCGGGTGGCGCACGTCCTTGCCGCGCACCATGTAGATGACCATCTCCGCCACGTTGAGCGCGTGGTCGCCAATGCGCTCCAGGTGCTTCGCGATGAACATCAACGCCGTGGCCCGGCGGATGTTGCGCGAGTCCTCCATCATGTAGGCCAGCAGCTCGTTGAAGATCTTGAGGAAGAGGGCATCCAGCAGGTCGTCCCCCTTGAGGACGTCCTCCGCCTTCGCCGCGTCCCCGGACACGAACGCGTCCAGCGCCTTCTTCACCTGCTGCTGCGCCAGCTCCGCCAGCTTCGGCGTGTCCACGTAGGGCGCCAGCGGCGGCACCTGGTTCAGGTCCATGGCGCGCTCGGCGATGTTCACCGCCAGGTCCCCGATGCGCTCCAGGTCGGTGACGATCTTCAGCGCCGTGGTGATGAGGCGCAGGTCGCTGGCGGCCGGCTGGCGCAGCGCGAGGATGCGGCGGCACAGGTCGTCGATGTCGACCTCCAGCCGGTTCACCTCGCGGTCCGCGCCCACCACCTGCTCCGCCAGGGCGGAGTCGCGGTCGGTGAGGGCGCGGGTGCTCTGGGCGATGAGGGTCTCCACCTTGGCCCCCATGGCGAGCAGCTTTTCGCGCAGGTTGCGCAGGTCCTGCTCGAATGCCTTGTCCGTGTGCGTGGCCGCCATGTCGTCCTGTTCCGTCGCGCGGGCGTTCAGCCGAACTTCCCGGTGACGTAATCCTCCGTGCGCTTCTCGTGGGGGTTGGTGAAGATCTGCTCCGTGGGGCCGCACTCCACCAATTCCCCCATGTAGAAGAAAGCCGTCCGGTCGCTCACGCGCGCGGCCTGCTGCATGTTGTGGGTCACGATGGCGATGGTGTACGTGGCCTTGAGCTCGTGGATGAGCTCTTCGATCTTCGCCGTCGCGATGGGGTCCAACGCGGACGCGGGCTCGTCCATCAGCAGCACCTCCGGCTCTATCGCGAGCGCCCGCGCGATGCACAGACGCTGCTGCTGGCCGCCGGACAGACCCAGGGCGCTCTCCTCCAGCCGGTCCTTCACCTCGTCCCACAGCGCCGCGCCGCGCAGGGACTTCTCCACCCGCGCGGCCAGCTTCGCCTTGTCCTTGAGGCCGCCCACGCGCAGGCCGTAGGCGACGTTCTCGAAGATGGACTTGGGGAAGGGGTTGGACTTCTGGAACACCATGCCCACGCGCCGGCGCAGGTCCACCACGTCCAGCGAGCGGTCGTGGATGCTGCGGCCGTCCAGGAACACGCTGCCGTCGTGGTGCGCGCCCGGGATGAGGTCGTTCATCCGGTTGAGCGAGCGCAGGAACGTGGACTTGCCGCAGCCGGACGGGCCGATGAGCGCCGTCACCTTGTGCTCGGGGATGGCCAGGCTCACCTGCTTGATGGCCACCTTGCTGCCGTAGCGCAGGGTGAGCTCGCGGGCTTCCATCTTGTTGCGCGGCGTGGCGGAGGGGATGGGCATGGGCGGAGGGACGAGCGTCAGTGGCCGGCCGCGGCCTTGCGGCGCGTGCGCGTGCGGATGAGGACCGCGACGAGGTTCAGGGCGAAGGTGAGCAAGAGCAGCACCAGCACCGTCGCGTACAGCAGCGGGCGGGTGGCCTCTACGTCCGGCGACTGCGTGGCCAGCACGTAGGTGTGGTAGCCCAGGTGCATGAACTGCGAGTTCAGGCTCGTGGGCAGGTCCGGCAGGAAGTAGGCGGCGCCGGTGAAGAGGATGGGGGCCACTTCGCCCGCGCCCCGGGAGATGGCCAGCACCGCGCCGGTGAGGATGCCCGGCAGCGCGCCCGGCAGCACCACCCGCGCCAGCGTCTGCGACTGGGTGGCCCCCAGCGCGAGGCTCGCGGTGCGGTGCTCCTGCGGCACGGCGCGCAGGGCCTCCTCCGTGGACACGATGACGACGGGCAGGGTGAGCACCGCCAGCGTGAGCGACGCCCAGAGGATGCCCGGCTGGGCCCAGTGCAACTGCTCATAGCCCAGCGCGTGATCCAACCCCTTGCCCACGAAGAGGATGAAGAAGCCCAGGCCGAAGAGGCCGAACACGATGGAGGGCACGCCGGCCAGGTTCGCCACCGCCACGCGCACCGCGCGGGCAAGGAAGCTGCTGGGAGGCGCGTACTCGTGCAGGTACACCGCCGTCAGCACGCCCACCGGCATCACCGCCAGGGTCATGAGCAGCGTGAGCGCCGCGGTGCCGAAGAGGGCGGGGAAGATGCCGCCGCCCATCATCCCGTCCGTGGGCGCCTGGGTGAGGAACTGCCAGGACAGGTGGCTCCAGCCGCCCCGGACGACGTCCAGGAGGATGAGGGCCAGCATGGCCACCATGATGAACGCGGCCAGCCCCGTGAGCGACACGAGCGACAGGCCCACGACCTTGCGCGTGGCGTGCTTCACCCCGCACCTCCCTTGAGCCGCTGGATGACCTTCTTCGTCCACACCCCCGCGAGCATGTTGAGCACGAAGGTGAACAGGAACAGCTCCACGCCGATGAAGAAGAGCAGCGCGTAGTGCGGGCTGCCCACCACCACCTCGCCCATCTCCGCGGCGATGGTGGCGGACAGCGAGCGCACGGAGTCCCCCAGGTTCGCGGACACGATGGCCGCGTTGCCGGAGGCCATGAGGACGATCATCGTCTCACCGATGGCGCGCCCGAAGCCCAGCACGCACGCGGCGAGGATGCCGGGGGCCGCCGCCGGGAGCACCACCTTCCACGCGGTCTCCCAGGGCGTGGCGCCCAGCGCCAGGGACGCCTCGCGGTAGCTGCGCGGCACGGCGGTGAGCGCGTCCTCCGTCACCGTGAAGATGACCGGCACGATGGCCAGCGCCAGGCCCAGGCCCGCCACCACCGCGTTGAGGCGGGAGGTGAAGCCGAAGGTCTCCTGGAGGAACGTGGCCATCACCATCAGGGCGAAGAAGCCCAGCACCACGGACGGGATGCCGGCGAGCAGTTCGATGGTGGGCTTGAGCACTTCACGCAGGCGCCGGGGGGCGAACTCCGCGGCGAACAGCGCGCCGAAGATACCCATGGGTACGGCCACCACCATGGACACGGCCGTCGTCTTCAGCGTGCCGATGAAGAGCGGAATCATGCTGACCTTGGGCACGCCGGACACCGGCTGCCACACGTAGGCCAGGGGCTTTCCCTTCCGCACCAGCTGCGGGAGGAACATCTTGGCGAAGCTCGCTTCTTCACGCGCCGACGCGTCGGTGACGAGCGTCAGCGCCTCCTTCGCCACGAAGACGAGGATGAGCACCAGCGCGGCGATGCCCGTGAAGGCCACCGCCGTGATGATCGCGGCGATGGCCTTCTCCTTCAGCTGCCGCCGCCGGGCCGCGGGCGACAGCATGGGCAGCGCCACCGGGGGCGCGAGGTCCTGCTCCTGCATGACGGCCTGTCTATCCAACATGGGACCCCCGCGCCGGGTGACAATCGTGTGACGCCGACTACTTCACAGGGAAGTAGCCGACCTGGGTGACGATGGCCTGTCCCTCGGCGGACAGCGTGAAGTCGATGAAGGCCTTGGCCTCACCGGAGGGCTTGTTGCGCAGGTAGAAGAACAGCTCGCGCGACAGCGGGTACTTGCCGCTCTTCACGTTCTCCGCGGTGGGGGCGAAGGCCTCATTGCCCTTCTTCACCTTCAGCTCCTTGATGCCCTTGGCGTACGCGGCACCGCCGTAGCCGATGCCGTTCTTCTCCTTGGACACCGCGTTGACGACGGCGGCGGTGCCCGGGAGCGTCTGCGCGGCGGAGGCGAAGTCGTCCCCGCCCAGCACGGTGTCCTTCACGAACACGTAGGTGCCGGAGGAGTTCTCACGCGAGTACAGGACGATGGGGGCATCCGCGCCGCCCACGGCCTTCCACGACGTGGTGTCGCCCAGGTAGATGTCCTTGAGCTGCTCCACGGAGAGCGCGTCCACCTTGTTGGACTCGTTGACGTAGAAGGTGACGCCGTCCTTCGCCACGGCCACCGAGGAGGGCGGGGTGTTGTAGCGGGCGCGGAGCTTCTCCTCCTCCGCCTCCTTGATCTCCCGGCTGGACATGGCGATGTCGGTGGTGCCGTTCTGCAGGGCCGCCAGGCCCGTGCCCGAACCGCCGCCCGTCACTTGAATCTTCGTGGCGGGGTTCTTCTTCATGAACGCCTCCGCCCAGCGCTGGGCGAGGATGACCATGGTGTCCGAGCCCTTCACCGTCACCGTGCCTGCCTGGGCGGTGAGCGGGAGGACGGCGAGCCCGAAGGCGACGAAGCTTGAGAGCAGAGTCTTCTTCATGGGGTGTCTCCTCTAGAAACGTGCCTGCATCTGCAGGGTGAACAGGTTGTCGTGCGGGTCCAATGCCTGGGCCACGGCGTGCGTCATGGGGATTTCGTAGACGGCGGAGACCTTCAGGTTCTCCCCGAAGTGGTGCTGGACGACGAAGCCCACGGTGTCGACGGCGTTGTCGGCGCCCGGCACCTCGCCCGCGGCCAGGTCCGTCTGGCCGTTGTGCGGGTCGAAGGTGTCGTAGCGAACGGCCACCGCGTCGTTGAGCCCGATGTTCTGGACGAGCAGCAGGTACCAGCCGTGCGCGGGCACATCCAGGTGGGTGGCGTTGTTGGCGGCGCCGTAGGTGCGGCCCGCGATGAACTCGCCCTTGATGGAGGTGCCGCCCAGGGGCACCACGTCGAAGTAGGCCTGGAGGTCCGCGCCGATGCGCGTGCGGTCGTACGCGTGGCGGAAGGTGTCCGTGGGCAGCCGGCCCATGTCATGGCCGTACCAGCCGGAGATGCCACCGGCGATCCACTTCAGGTCGAAGCCCAGGTGGCCGACGAGGTCCTTCTCCTTGTCGTTGTCCTGGGTGGTGCCGCTGTCCGTGCCGTTGCCGTCGAAGACGCCCACGGCGAGCCGCAGCCACTTGTAGCGGCCGTTCACCTTCGCGCCGCGGTCGCGCTCGCTGGGGAGCATGTTGCGCACCACGCGGCTGCGCTCGGGGAACTCGCGGTCGCTGGAGGACTGCGGGCCTTCGTAGCCGAAGGGCCACTTCATCTGGCCCAGCGTGACGGACAGCTGCTGCTTCGTGCCGGGGACGAAGAGGGTGGCCTCCGCGTCCTTGAGCGTCACGCCCGCGGGCACCGCGTCGATCTGCAGCATGAACTGCGAGAGGTCCGTGGTGTACGTGGCCTTCAAGCGGCCCCGGCGGACGCCGAAGCGGCTGTAGCCGCCCGCGCCGCTGTCATCCAGGTCCTGCTGGTACTGGTAGCGGGCCTGGATGTAGCCGGAGATGCGCAGCTTCTTGAGCGCGGACAGGTCGTTCTTCGTCTCCGTGTTCTGCTCCTCCAGCGCCTCCACGCGGTGCTCGTCGGCCGTGAGCCGCTCGTCGATGGAGGGCGACCCTTCCGGAACGGTGGGGGCGTTGGCGCGGGGTGGGAGTTGCTCGGAGGACTGCGGGGCCGAGGCCGTGGCGGAAGGCTCCACGGCCTCGCGCGGCTCGGAGGCCGGCGGGGTGGGGAGCGCTTCCTGGGGCGTGGAGGCCTGGGCCATGGCGGCGCTGGAGGTCAGCAGGGTGAGGGCAACGAGGAGTGGGCGCATAGAAGGTCGGCGGGTGTCTCGGGGGTGTCGAGAACGCGTGACGATCTACGGGGCGGAGATGGCTGTTTGACGGCCCTTGCGTGACAAATGGGTAACGGAAGGGGCGGCGCCTGCCTACCCGGCCGCTGGGTCCACGATGCGGTAGCCCACCCCGCGCACCGTTTCCAGGAGGGCGCGTGCGGGGCCCAGCTTGTCGCGCAGGCGCATCACGTGCGTGTCGATGGTGCGCGTCTCCAGCGCGCTGGACAGGCCCCAGACCTGCTCCAGCAGTTGCTCGCGCGTCTGCACCCGGCCCAGCCGGGCCATGAGGTACTCCAGCAGGCGGAACTCCAGCGCGGTGAGAGGCGTCTCCTTCTCCTCCACGAAGAAGCGGTGCTGGGTGACGTCCAGGCGCAGGGGGCCCAGGGCCAGGGGGGGCGAGCCCTCCTGGGGCGCGGACGTGCGCCGGAGGATGGCCTTGAGCCTGAGCACCAGCTCGCGCACGGAGAAGGGTTTGACGACGTAGTCGTCCGCGCCGACCTCGAAGCCGCGGATGCGGTCCGCCTCCTCGCTCTTCGCGGTGAGCATGACGATGAGCACGTCACGCAGGCGGGGGTTGGCGCGCAGGTGGCGGCAGACCTCGATGCCGGACAGGTCCGGCAGCATCAGGTCCAGCAGCACCACGTCCGGGGACTGCTCGCGCGCGGCGGAAATCGCCGCCTCCCCGGTGAAGGCCACGCGGGTGGTGAAGCCCGCGCCGCGCAGGTTGAAGTCGATGAGCTCCGCTAGGTCGCGCTCGTCGTCGACGATGAGTACGTGGGACATGGCGGGCACGTACTGTGCGCGCATCGCTTCGCGGCCACGTGACGCGCCGGCAACAAGTGCGTCACGTCCGTCACGCGCGTGCGGCGGTCATCCGACGCACCCGTCACGCGGCGCTGGAAGGCGCGGTCCCACGCGGAAGAATGCCCTGCGATACGACAGGCGCGGACGGGCCCCGGGAAGAGAGGGGACGGGGCCGTCCGCGCCGCTTGTCCTCGCCTGGGTTGCGCGAGGCCACCTTCGGCGTGCGCTCCAGCGCATCCGCGCCGGCGCCGCCATTCTGTCTGTCGGGCTCCACGAGCATCGCGGCGTCCACGTTGTGCCTCTGACCCTCCGCGAAGCCCGTGAAGGCGCTGGTGCGGTGCGGGCGGAAGTGGGCGGGGACGAAGACACAACGGGGAGGCCCGTCCCGTGCGTGCACGCCGGCACCGGCGGACACGCCGGAGACGAAGGAACGCGACGGAGGAGAGGGACCCGGTCAGGTCCAGACACCGCGCACGAGGGACCACGCCAGCGCGCCCGTGGCATCACGGGACGGCGTGCGGGCACTCACGCGCGGGGGACGGCTGAGGTCAGACGGCGGGATCTTCGTCCGGACCGCCGCGCCTGGGCAGCTGCTGCCGGCGCAGGGCGATGCCCAGCGCATCCGGTACGTCGGGCGCGGCCACGGGGGCCGCGTCGCGCGCGAGGACGGGCCGGAGGGAGGCGAGGAACGCGTCCAGGGTGCACGGCTTGGGGCTCCGCTCGAAGAGCAGCCCGCCCGTGCGCCGGTGCTTCTCCGCGAAGACCTTGAGCTCGACGTCCGCGCGGTGGGGGTCTTCCTCGAAGGGGCCCTGGTTGTCCTGTCCCTGGCTCAGGGGGACGACGGGCGCGAACGGCCGTGGCGGCGCCATCACCCCGGGCAGGAACCCGAGTCCGATGATGACGAGCGCGATCCAGGGCAGCCGCAGCAGGCTGGCCACACGCATCCCCACCCCGGCGCGCACGTCATCCATGCCGTGCATGGCGAAGGAGCGCGGAACGGCTGTGGCCTTGGGGGAACCCATGAGTCGCTGGAACAACGAACACGCTGACGCTCCGCATATTCGTGCATGGCCCCGGCGGGATTCGCAAGCCCCCGCGCATGGAACCGCGCCGCCTGGACACGGCGTCACCTGGTGGAAGCAGGGCCGCGTCTCCTCGCGCGCACCCCGTCATCCGCGAGGGTGAATCACGGGCGCCGCAGGGAGCGTCCCGGGGACGCCATCCATTGCAGGGAGAACTCGCGTCCCTCGGGCCGCAGGGCGACCGCGCAGCCCTTGCGGAGCTTGTCCGGCAAGGCATGGCCCAGCGCGAGCGCGGCGGCGCGCTCCAGGGAGGGGTTGTGCCCCACCAGGGCCCATCCCGGCCCGACGTCCCGCGCCAGCTTCAGCACGTGGCGGCCCGCGCCCTTCATGGGAACGAGCGCGGGGTGGACCTCCACGTGGGACAGGCCGAGCGCGTCCGCGAGCAGCTCCGCGGTCTGCACCGCGCGCACCAGGGGGCTGGTGATGATGCCCATGAGCGGCGTGAGGCGCGCCAGCTTCTTCGCGTGCTGACGGAAGGCGGCGCGGCCCTGCGGGGTGAGCGCGCGGGCCTCGTCGCCCAGGGCGTGGGAGTCCTCGGCCACGGCGTGGCGCACGAGGAGGAGGGGCAGGTCGCGGTCGGCCATGGGCGGGCCTTGTAGTGCGTTTCCGGGCCGCGTGGATGTGACGAACGGGTGGACTGCCGTGTGGATTACTCCACACCGCCCAGGAGGAAGGCGAGCAGGAGCAGCGCGAGCACGCTGGTGGTGATGGCCGCGAAGGTGCGGTCCTTCTGCGCGCGGAAGATGCCCAGCGACAGGGCCACGCGCAGCACGGGCACGGTGATCATCACCAGCAGTCCCGCCATCACGAAGGACTGGCCGCGCACGGCCATGACGCCCTCGAAGACGTCCGGCAGCCGGTGCGGCGCGGAGTCCGGAGAGGTGAGGCGCTGGAGCGCGTCCGGCGACGAGAAGTAGTCCGGGTGGCGGAAGAAGGTCATCACCATGCCGCAGATGACGAGCGACAGGCTGAGCAGCACGCCGCCGCGCAAGAGCTGGCTGATGAGCAGCTCCGGCGTGAGGGGAATCACCTCCGAAGGAACGGCGGTGGTGGCGGCGGCCGTCTCTTGGAGAGACGGAGGCTCGGAGGGCGCTGGAGTCATCCGTGGATTCCCTTGGACAGCATCTCGTACGACACCCACAGCAGGACGGCGACGAAGAGCCTGCGCAGCGACCCGCTCTTGAGCTTCGTCATGTAGCGCGAGCCCGCGAACGCGCCCAGCGTGACGCCCACGCAGACGGGGCCGGCGATGAAAGGGTCGATGTCGCCGCGCGCGAAGTAGATGCCCGCGCTGGCCGCCGCCGTGACGCCAATCATGAAGTTGCTGGTGGCGGTGGAGACCTTGATGGGCAGCCCCATCGCCAGGTCCATGGCCGGCACCTTCAGCGCGCCGGAGCCGATGCCCAACAGGCCGCTCACCGTGCCCGCGATGTACATGAGCCCCAGGCCCGCGAGCGGACGGTGCACGCGGTACGCGACCTCACCGCCGGTGGACACGTCGTAGTAGCTGCCGTGCAGGCCCAGCCGGTCCGCGAGCGCATTGGGTGGCGGCTCTTCACGGGGGCTGCCGTCCTCGCGCAGCTTGCGCAGCATCGCGAGCGCCGAATAGGCCATCACCGCGCCGAAGAGGAAGTACAGCGCGCGGCCGCCCACCACGCCCGCGAGCATCGCGCCCGTGACGGCGCCCGCCACGGTGGCCAGCTCCAGGAACATGGCCACGCGCATGTTGGCCAGACCGTCGCGCACGTACGCCGCCGCCGCGCCGCTGGACGTGGCGATGACGGACACGATGGACGCACCCACCGCGTAGCGGATGTCCACCTTGAGCGCGAGCGTGAGGACGGGGATGAGGATGAGGCCACCGCCCAGGCCCAGCAGCGAACCCAGCAGGCCCGCACCGAAGGAGACGCACAGCACGATGGCGACGAAGTTGAACGGAGTGGCGTCCAAGGCGGCGGCCATCTTCCTCTTGGCCCTCCCGCATGCAAGCAGTTCGCTCGGAGCCCGTCTGGTTGCCTGCCCGTGACCGTCCCCGGAGGCTGAAAGGAAGGTGGACCTTCAACGTTGCCGGGGCGCGTCGGAGGGCTTCGTGTCCGGAGGCTGGGGCATGGGCCAGCCCTGGAATAGGGGCCAACCCCGGTATGGATTGCCCCGGGTGGGTTCTTCCACGGCTTCCGGCCGCTCTGGATGCGGGCCGGGGTGCGGTGGCGTGCGCAGCAGCACCCACGACAGCACGATGCACAGCAGGCTCATCGCGACGATGCTCCACGCGCGCGTCCGGGGCTCCAGCTCCATCTAGAAGCGCCCCCGCTTGAGCAGGTCGCCCTTGGAGAGCGAGCCCAGCAGGTGCCGGCGTCCGTCCACCACGGGCAGCCGCTCCAGCTCCGTGTGGCCGAACCGCGCGGCCACCTCCGCCAGGGACAGGTCCGGGGTGATGGGTTGCACGCCGGTGTCCATCACGTCCGCGGCCACGGTGGCCTGGAGCAGCGAGTGGTCCGGCAGATGGCCCTTGAGCGCGTCCAGGGTGATGACGCCCAGGAGGCGCCCCTCCGCGTCGGTGACGTACAGGTCCGCGCCCGCGGGCTGTTCCAGCAGCAGCACCACCACCTCATCGAAGGGCGCGGAGGGAGGCACCCGCTGCGTCGCCGGGGACAGGAGCGAGCGCACCCCTTCCTCCCGCAGCCAGTGCGGCACGGAGTCCGGCACGCGCACGTCGCGCTTCACGAGCACCGACGTGTAGAGCGACTCCGGCTCCAGCCGGCGGCTGACGACGGCGGCCACCACCGCGGCGAGCATCAGCGGGAGGATGAGGTCGTAGTCGCCGGTCATCTCGAAGATCATCAGCACCGCGGACACGGACGCATGCGTGGTGCCCGCCAGCACCGCGCCCATGCCGAGCAGCGCATAGGCCCCGCTGGGCGCCGCGCCGCCGGGAAGCACGTGCTCCACCAGCATCCCGAACGCACCCCCCAGGAGCGCGCCGAAGAAGAGGGACGGGGTGAAGAGCCCGCCCGGCACCCCCGCGCCCGCGCACAGCGACGTCACCGCCAGCTTCGCCAGGGGCAGGATGAGCAGCAGCGCCAGGGGCAGTGTCCCGTGCAGCGCCATGTTCACGGAGTCGTAGCCGTTGCCCATGAGGTACGGCCCCGCGATGGCGGTGAGGCCCACCACCGTCATCGCGACCAGCGGCATGAACGGCGTGAGCCACGCGGGCAGCTTGTCCAGCAGGTCCGAGGCGAAGTTGATGCCGCGCACGTAGAGCGCGGAGGCCCCGCCCACGAGCACTCCCAGCAGGAGCGCTAGCACCAGCTCGCGCGGGTGGGTGAGGGCGTAGTGGGGGATGACGTAGCTGGGATGATCCGCGATGAGGGTGCGCGACACGAGCGTCGCGACCACGCACGACACGACGATGGGGCCGAAGAGCTCCAGCGCGAAGCTGCCCAGCAGCACCTCCAGGCCGAAGAGGGCCGCGCCGATGGGGACGTTGTACGCGGACGCGATGCCCGCGGAAGCGCCGCATGCCACCAGCACGCGAGCCTGGCCCGGCCCCAGCCGCAGCCACCCGGACAGCGCGGATCCGCTGGCCGCGCCCGTCTGGAGCAGCGCGCCTTCGCGGCCCAGTGGAGCCCCCAACGCCACCGCGATGATGGACACGAAGCCGCGCAGGAGCGCGCGAGGGAAGGGCAGCCGGCCGGACTTCACCCAGATGGATTCGATGATGCCCGCGGTGCCGTGGCCGCGCAGGGGCTGGCCCACCACCAGGGACACCAGCGTCACCAGCGCGCCGCCCAGCACCGGCACCAGGAACCGGCGCCAGCCCGGCGATGCGAGCGCACCCTCCAGGAAGTGCTCGGTGTTGCTCTGCCAGAACAGGTGCTGGGTGAAGCGCAGCACCGCGAGCAGCGCCACCGCGCCCAGGCCGGAGATGAGCCCCACGCCCACCACCAGCACCCAGAACCGCCGCTCCTGCCCCAGCAGGCCCCGGAGGATCCGCCGCAGCCAGGGAGACGGCGCCCCCGTCCTCAGGTCGGGATGCACTGCGCCGGCTGCGGGTTCGGGCATGACCTCCACACCTGTCCAATGTACGGAGCAGGGAAGGGCCTTCCCGGGACCGCACGCCATTTCCCGGGCGTCCTCCGTCCGGCGGGCTGCTCTCCAGACGGGCTACCTGCCCGACGGAGTCCTGGCCGCCTTGCCCTGCGTGCTGCGCGCGGGCTGGCGTGCGCCGGAGTCGCGAGGCGGCGCGCCCGCCGCGGGGGCCTGTCCTTCCGGTTCACCCGAAAGCCCCAGGTGGATGCCAGGAGGGGGCGGATTCTTCAGCACGGATTCCGTCCGCGTCGCGGGCTCGGTGGTGTCCGGCGCGAAGCGGTCCGCCAGCTCCGCCGCGGTGTCGCTCAGGTCGCGGTGCGCGACGATGGTGCGCTCCAGCGTCTTGCCCAGGCGGGACGAGGTGTCGAAGGTCTGCCGGGATTCATCCGAGCCCGGCAGCGAGTCCTGATAGGAGAACGCGAGCGTCGCGTCCCGGCGCAGCGCATCCAGCAGCCGGGCCAGTTGCTGTTGCAGCTCCGCGTCCTGCTCCGCGCGCGGGCGCTCCAGCAGGCCCCGCTCGCCTCCGAACCAGACGCGCCCCACCTTCCCGAAGCCCTCGTCCGCGGAGGCCACGGGCAGGTCCTCCATCACGAGCAGCGGGTGCACGCGGCGCGGGAAGTCCTGCTCGTACAGCGCGAAGAGCAGCGTGCCATCCGCGCGCGGGAACACCGCCGCGGTGCGCGAGCCGAAGGGGAAGAAGGGCGTGGCGGACACCTCCGCGCGCTTCGCCACGCGGGCGCGGGCCAGCGCGTCCAGCGGCGTCGTGCCCTCCAGGGCGCGCTTGGGCGTGCGGCGCAGGTTGGTCATCAGGTCGCGCGCCTGGTCGATGCCCACCACCACGTTGAGCGCGCTGCCTCGCGAGTAGCCGGCGTGGTAGACGCCCACCAGTTCGAACTCGCCCGTCTTGCAGGAGATGGCGAGCACGGGCGACCCCGAGTTGCCCTGCGACAGGAGCGCGTCGATGACGAAGTCGTCGTGGTACCACTCCTTGTACTCG
The DNA here is from genome assembly GCF_003611695.1 of Corallococcus carmarthensis. Lineage (GTDB taxonomy): Bacteria > Myxococcota > Myxococcia > Myxococcales > Myxococcaceae > Corallococcus > Corallococcus carmarthensis. Next base: position 19,384 of record NZ_RAWE01000070.1, read on the forward strand.
TCGCGGTCGTAGGCGGAGATGACCTTGCCCATGTTGGTGGCGTTGAAGACGCCCAGCGGGAAGCCGCGCACGTCCACCACGTCGCGCTCGCGCACGGCGGCGCTCCGGCCCACCTTCCACGGCATCACCGTCAGCGGCGCCTTGGTCTTGATGACGGCCAGGTCCAGCTGCGGATCCACCACCGCCTTGGACAGTGCGATGTCGTCGCGGTCGTACTGGTCCGCCTCGTTCTCCACGATGCTCAGGCCGTCCTTCACGCGCTTGCAGCCGGAAGGCACGCCGTCCACCGGGTGCGCGTCGCTGGTGACGTCCGGCCACTCCACGACGTGCTCGTTGGTGAGCAGCAGCGTCTCCCCGGCCTGCTGCCGGTACGCGAACGCGGTGCCGTGCGCGGACACCGGCGTGCGCGTGCGGCGCACGTTGCCCTCCGCGCCGTAGGACAGGCACTCGTACACGGCGGTGCTGCGCACGCAGTACGTGTACTTCTTCTGCATCGCCTGTTCGAAGGCCCGCGCCTTGGGGGACAGCGCGGCGTAGCTGTCCGCGTATTCGCCCTCGCAGTACGGCGCGGGCGGTGGCGCTTCCACCCCGGACGCTTCCGCGGGCGGCGGAGGTGAGGGGGGAGCTTCTGCTCCGGAAGCGGTGAGGGACACCGCCACCACCGACAGTCCGACCATCCACCCGACCATGGCCCCTCCCGCGTTGTCGTCGCCTGTGGTGTTGCTAAGGCCCGCCGCGCCCTCGTGCATCTGTGCGTGCGGGAGGGCAGGCGGATTTCGCGGTGCGAAAAGCCCGCTGTCCGTCAGAAGTGACGGCGCGCCTGTCCATTCCCGGACGGGCCAGCCTCACGCGCACGCACCGGGTGGGCGTGGGCCTCACCCGTCCAGGTCGTTGAGCGCGTCCGGCGGCAGCGGGGAAGCGCCCGTCACCGTGCCGTCCATGTCCAGGGGCAGCGTGGACGGATCGACTTCCGGCGGCGGGCTGTTCTCGAAGGGCGCGGCGTGCGTGGGCCGTGAACCCGCGGCACCCGGCGGCGGACGCAGCACGGGCCCCGGCGGAGGCAGCCCCGAGTGCCGCCGCGCGGCCTCCATCAGGGCGTTGTGGTGGCGGTATCGCGCCTCCACGAGCTTGTGGATGAGCAGCGGCCCTCCGGGCACGCGGCGCGCGGTGAGGGCCTGGGTGGCCTTGCGCACCGGGTAGCGCACGCGGCGGATCTGCACGCGCCAGCCCTTGGGGGTGAAGGTGAAGACGCCGTAGGCGGGGCGCAGGTCGCCGTCGCGAGGAATCCCGGCGCTGGCCACGTCCGCGATGAGCATCCGGCCCACGCGCCGCCGGTAGGGGAAGTGCAGGTGCCCGAAGGCGCACGCGGCCGCGTCCAGGTGCGTGAAGAAGCGGCGCACCGCGTGGTCGTCCAGCGTGGGATCCAACGACTCTTCCAGGTTGCGCGGGTTCGCGTGGCAGATGAACAGGTCCTGCCCCTTGCGCGGCGTGTAGCGCAGGGAGAAGGGCATCTGTCCCAGCTGCTGGAGCAGCGCGTCGCCCAGCTGGTCGCGCGTCCAGCGCAACAGCTCCGTCTTCCAGTGGTCGCGCTCGCGGTACGCACCGCCCAGGTAGTTGCCGGCGAGGTACGCGTCCGTGTTGCCCATGATGAGCGCGTGGCAGCGGCTGAAGAGCAGCTCCACCGTCTCGCGCGGGTGCGCGCCCCGCAGCGCCAGGTCTCCGGCCGCGACGATGTAATCCGGCGCCACCGATTTGGTGATGTCGTCCAGCACGGCCTCGCAGGCCGGAAGGTTTCCGTGAATGTCCGCGAGGATGGCGACCCGCATGGCCGCCCCCATCCTAGCCCGTCGCCGCCGTCGGGCCAGCCGCCGAGGGTAGAAAAATGACAAAGGTACTGCCTGCGTTCGGCTGGCTCTCCACCTTCACCTCGCCGTCCATCGCGCCCATCAGATGCTTCACGATGGAAAGGCCCAGTCCCGTCCCACCCATGTCCCGGCTGCGCCCCTTGTCCACCCGGTAGAATCGCTCGAAAATCCGGGAAAGATGCTTGGGCTCGATTCCCACGCCTGTGTCGCGCACGCGCACGACGCACCGGCCGCCCTCGTACGCTCCGTCCACATCCACCCGGCCCCCCGCGGGCGTGTACTTCACCGCGTTGTCGAGCAGGTTGAGGAGCACCTGCTCGATGGCCCGCCCATCCCCCAGCGCCACCAGCCCCGGCGGCACGTGCAACCCGATTTGCTGGTTCTTGCCCTCGGCCTTGGGGCGCACCCCTTCGGCGGCGCGGGAGACGGCCAGGGCCAGGGGCACCTCCGTGCGCTGGAAGGTCATCTCGCGCGCCTCCAGGCGGGAGAGCTCCAGCAGGTCCTCCACCAGCTCGGAGAGGCGCTCGGACTGGCGGTGGATGATCTCCACCATCTTGGGGGCTACCTGGGTGTCCTGGAGCGCGCCGCCCTGGAGCGTCTCCGCGTAGCCCCGGATGGCGGTGATGGGCGTGCGCAGCTCGTGGGAGACGTTGGCCACGAAGTCCTTGCGCACCTTCTCCAGCCGGCGCAGCTCGGTGACGTCGTGGAAGACGGCGGCGCTGCCGGGCAGGTCGCGCCCCACGGGCGTCACGCGCACGGCCAGGGTGCGGGAGTACAGCCCCTCGAGCGTCAGCTCCAGCCGCGTGGAGGCGCCCTCGTGGCAGGCCCGGGCCACCGCGTCGTTGAGGGCCTCGTTGCGGATGAGCGCGAGCGGCCGCTGTCCCACGATGGCGCCGTGCGCGGGCAGGAGCATCTCCGCGAGCGCGTCGTTGTGGCGCACCACGGTGCCCTCCGCGTCCGTCACCCAGAGGCCCTCCGCCATACCGTCCAGCACGGCGGTGAGGATGCGCGCCTCCTGGTTGAGCGCGGCGGCGCGCATGGACAGCTTGTCGTCCAGCGTGTCGATGGCGTCTTCCAGCTGCGCCAGGTCGTCCGTGCGCTCCAGGCTCGCGGGAGGCGCCACGTCCATGCCCGCCGCCAGCGACTGGGTCTTCTGGGTCAGCGCGCGGAGCTGCCGCTCCATGGCCACGCGGCTGGTGCCCAGCGCGAGCGCGGAGCCCGCCAACGTGACGAGCCCCGCGGCGAGCGCGCCCGCCGGATGCCCGAAGAGCACGAGCAGCGTCGCGACCAGGAGGGGAGGAACGAGCAGCGCCAGGAGCGTGAAGCGCAGGGGCATGACGGCCTCACGGAGGGCTGAGCTTGTAGCCCACGCCGCGCACGGTCTCGATGATGTCGCCCGCGGGACCCAGCTTCTCGCGCAGGCGCTTGATGTGCGTGTCCACGGTGCGCGTGTGGATTTCGGCCTGGATGCCCCAGACGTCGGACAGCAGCACCTCGCGCGTCTGCACGCGGTCGCTTCGCTCCAGCAGGGTGCGCAGCAGGCGGAACTCCAGCGCGGTGAGGATGACCTCCTCGCCCTTCACCCGCACCTGGTGGCGCGACGTGTCCAGGCTGATGTCGCCCGCGGCCAGCACCGCGGCGGGGCCTTCCTCCGCGTCCGCGCGGCGCAGCACGGCCTTCACGCGCAGGAGCAATTCGCGCACGGAGAAGGGCTTCACCACGTAGTCGTCCGCGCCCAGCTCCAGGCCCTGGATGCGGTCCGCCTCCTGGCCCTTGGCGCTGACGATGACGACCGCGGCCTTCTTCATCTCCGGGTCGCTCTTGAGCATGCGCAGGACCTCACCGCCCGCCACGTCGGGCAGCATCAGGTCCAACAGCACCAGGTCCGGAGGATGGGCCCGGGCCCGGGCAAGGCCGCCCGCGCCGGTGTTCGCCGTGTCCGTTTCGAAGCCCGCCGCGCGGAGGTTGTAGTCGACGAGTCCGGCCAGGTCCTGCTCGTCCTCGATGATGAGGATGCGCGCCATGAAGGTGCTCCCGCGAAGGGATGGAATGCGTGGCGTCCCGTAACAGATTCGTTCCGGAGCGCTCGGGACATCCATGTGACATCCATGCGCCGTGCCCGCCCGTCTCCCCTCCAGGGTACCGGCGCCCGGCGGATCAGCGCGGAAACACCGGGTCACAGGCCTGGGGGGTCAGCTCGATGGGGGCCGCCACCAGGGTCGCGTTGGTCCCGGAGTTCACCTCGCGCAGGTAGTTGCACGAGCTGCCCAGGAAGCGCGTCGGGGTGTCGGCCGTCAGCGCCTCGATGACGAGCGCGTAGTCCCGGCCCACCGGCACGTCCACCGCGAGCCCCATGGCCGCGCCACCGGGGGCGGAGGGGAAGCGCAGCGTGCGTCCCGTGTTGCCGTCCGCGTCCTTCAGCTCCAGCAGGTCGCCCGGATCCACCTGCGTGGACAGGCAGGTGCGCTGCAGCTCCGTGCAGTTGCGCTTCGCGCCGTCCTTCAGCACCGCCACCTGGTAGGCGCCCACCTGATTGGCGACGGCGCGGCTCAGGGTGAGCTCCAGCCCCAGCGGCAGGGGCGCTGGAGCAACGTCCGGCCCGCAGCCGGAGAGCAGCGCCAGAATCAGCAATGCCGGTCGTCTCATGGCGTGGCGTCCTCCACGCGGATGGTGATGGGCACGCGGCCGCGCTCCTCGGAAGAGGACAGGGCCACCACCCCGGCCGTGCCGCCAATGGCCACCGCGCCCACGGCCACCCAGAGCCAGGGGCTCTTGTACCAGGGGCGGCTTGCGCCCTCCGTGAGGGCCGTGGCGGGGGCGGTCCGCGACGCCACCTGGAAGAGGAGCGGATGGAACGGGTCCCCGCGTCCGGCGAGCCGCCGCTGGGCCGCGTCCACGACCTCGACGTAGTACTCCACTTCATAGGGCGTGCTCTCCACGGGCAGCTCGTACGCGGGAAGCACGGCCAGGTAGTGCTCGGTGCGGGAGCGGTCGCGCACGAAGTCCACTGACGAGAAGCCCTGCGCTCCGGCGCGCCGGTAGAACAGCCGGGCCCTCGCGCCCAGCGCCATGTCCCGGAGGACGGCGTCCACCTCCACGCGCTCGCCGGGCGCCGGGTCTGGGATGGGGTCCACCTCCAGCGTGACGGGGTGGACGCGGCGGTGGCGCAGGTCCTCCTTCAGCTTCGCGAAGAGGTCGCGGACCTTGGGCGGCGCGGAGCGGGGCAGCTCGAAGTCCGGCCGGGCCTGGAGCAGCTTCTCGTACGCCCCGCGCGCCAGGGCCTCGTCGCCCAGGTAGAGGGCGGTGAGCCCCTGCAGGCGGTAGAGCTCCACCAGCTCGTCATCCGTGACGTCGGGCGCATCCAGCCCGCTGCGCACCACGTCCAGGGCCTCCTGGAAGCGGCCGGCCTCCAACAGGCCCTTCGCCGCGTCGATGGCGGGGCTCGTCGGGCCCAGCTGGAAGAGGAGGGGAGACAGGGGAAGGGGCACACGGGCCTGCGCCGGCAGGGCGAGCAGCAGCCCGAGCCCCCAGACACAGAGTGCGCCCCGCGAACGTCGAGCGGGGGAGCGCATCAGATGGAAAGCTACCAGAGCGGTGTTGAGGGGATCCACGCGGCACGGCTCAGGAGTCCAACCCGGCGTGTTGACTGACGGGGGGAGTCCCTCTATGTTGCGCGCCCTTTTGCCGGGAAGCCTTGTAGATGGTCGTAAAGATTGAACAAATCAAAGAAGCGGGGCTGAAGCTCGATGAGCCCATCGCTCCGGGGCTCCTCAAGGAGGCCCTGGAAGGCCAGGCGTCCGGTAAGGACACCGGCTTCCAGGCGACCGCTCCGTCGACGCTCCAGGCCACCCTCCGCAAGGTCAGTGGCGGCGTGCTGCTGTCGGGCGGCTTCACGGTCCACGTGGGCGCGCCCTGCAAGCGCTGCCTCGCGGACGTGAATCTGGACCTTCCCGTGTCCTTCACCATCAACCTGGTGCCAGAGTCCCTGGCCCGGGGCGATGACTTCAAGGACGACGACGAGAAGGCCATGGAGAAGAAGGAACGCACCCAGGGTGAATCCGGAGGCACCTTCGAACTGGACGACACGGACGAGCAGCTTTTCGATGGGAAGACGATCGATCTGGATCCGATCATCCGGGAACAGGTATTGCTCGCGCTCCCGATGAGCGCGGTCTGTCGGGAAGACTGCCAGGGGCTCTGCTCGCAGTGCGGCCAGAACCTCAATGAAAAGAAGTGCGGCTGCGAGCCGAAGGTCGTGGACCCTCGACTGTCGCCGCTGAAGAACATCAAGTTGAACTGACGGTCCCTATGCCCCTCGCAGGTCGCGAGGGGGGACGGGTCCGATGCCGAGGTGAGCCGTGGGAGTTCCCAAGAAGCGGACGTCGAAGATGCGCCGGGACCGTCGTCGGGCCGGCAACAACAACCTGCGGACCCCCGTCCAGGTCATCAAGTGCTCCAAGTGCAAGGAGCCCGTGATGCCGCACCGCGCCTGCGCGGCCTGTGGCAACTACGGTGGCCGTGAAGTCATCGCGACCGCCGCGGAGTAGTTGAAAGCGGAAGGCTGCCGGTGCGGCTCGTCCTCGACGCGATGGGTGGCGACCACGCCCCCGACGCCGTCGTGGAAGGGGGCGTGCTGTTCGCGCAAGCGTATCCCGGGCACGAACTCGTGCTGGTCGGGGACGCCACGCGTGTACGTCCCGTCCTGGAACGCGCCGGCGCGCCTCCCAACGTGCACCTCCACCACGCGTCCGAAGTGGTGGAGATGGACGACCCCGCCACCGCTGCGTTCCGGCGCAAGCGGGACTCCTCGCTCCGGGTGGGCTTCGAGCTCGTCCGGCAGGGGGAGGCGTCCGCCCTCGTGTCGGCGGGCAACTCCGGCGCGGTGATGGCAGGTGGCATGTTGACGCTCGGCCGGATTCCCGGCGTGGAGCGTCCGGCCATCGCGGCCCTGTTCCCGGCCCTCAAGGGCGAAGGCCGCTGCCTGCTGCTGGACGCGGGCGCCAACGTGGACTGCCGGCCCTCGCACCTGGCCCAGTTCGCCGTGCTCGGCGAGGCGTACTCGCGCACGCGCCTGGGCGTGAAGCGCCCCCGGGTGGCGGTGCTCTCCAACGGCGAGGAGGAATCCAAGGGCACGCAGCTCACGCGGGACGCGAGCGCCCTCCTGCGCCGCTCGGACCTGGAGTTCGTGGGCTACGTGGAGGGCAAGGACCTGTTCTCCGGTGACGTGGAGGTCGTCGTCACGGACGGCTTCACCGGCAACATCGTCCTCAAGACCTCCGAGGGCGTGGGCATGGGCATCACCGGCCTGTTGCGCTCCGCCATCGAGAAGCGCGGCGGCCTGCCGGAGAAGCTGGGCGCGCTGCTGCTCAAGCCCACCTTGTTGGGGCTGCGCCGCGTCATGGACTACGCCGAATACGGCGGCGCGCCGCTCCTGGGCCTCCAGGGAGTGGGCATCGTCGCGCACGGCCGCTCTTCCCCCCGCGCCATCCACAACGCGCTCGTCACCGCGCTGCAGCACGTGCGCGCGGGCGTGCAGGAAGAGCTGACGCGCTGCATCGCCAATGCCGCCGCCTGGCTTCCTCCCCACCAGCGGGGAAGGAAGGCGGAAGGGGACGAAGGGGCCGATTAGAGCGCGCGCGCCGGGCGTTGGACTCCGACGACTCCGGAGGCCCCTTGGCACGCACGCACATCATCGGTACCGGTTCCTATGCCCCCGCGCAGGTCCTGACCAACCAGGACCTGGAGCGCCTGGTCGACACGAGCGACGCGTGGATCCGCGAGCGCACCGGCATCCAGGAGCGCAGGCAGGCCGCCCCGGATGAGGCGACGAGCGACCTGGCGGTGCAGGCCTCGCGCAACGCGCTGGAGATGGCGGGCGTGGACCCCGGGGACCTGGACCTCATCGTCGTGGGCACCGTCACCGCGGACATGCCCATGCCGTCCTGCGCCGCGCTGGTGCAGGCGAAGCTGGGGGCGAAGCGTGCCTTCGCCTTCGACGTGTCCGCCGCGTGCGCCGGGGCCCTGTACGCGCTGAGCGTCGCGGACCAGTTCGTGCGCTCCGGCCAGGTGAAGCGCGCGCTCGTCGTGGGCGCGGACGTGCTCACCCGCGCGGTGGACTGGACGGACCGCAACACCTGCGTCCTCTTCGGGGATGGCGCGGGCGCCCTGGTGCTTGGCGCGGAACCGGACGTGGAAGCCGACGCCATGGCGCCGCGCGGCATCCTCTCCACCCACCTGCGCACCGACGGCGAGCTCGCGAACCTGCTCTGCATCCCCGCGGGCGGCTCCCGCACCCCCGTCACCGCGGACAACGTGGATGCAAATCTTCACAAGCTCAAGATGAACGGGAAGGAGGTCTTCCGCTTCGCGGTGCGCGCGCTGGTGGAATCCACCCAGGCCTCGTTGGGTGTCCACGGGATGGACACGACGCAGGTGGACCACGTCATCGCCCATCAGGCCAACCTGCGAATCCTGGAAGCCGTGATGGAGCGGCTGGAGATTCCCAAGGAAAAATGCTGGCTCAACCTGCACAAGTACGGCAACACGTCGTCCGCCTCGCTGCCCATGTCGCTGGACGAGGCGCAGCGCGCCGGCCGCCTCAAGCGCGGGGACGTCATCGCGATGATGGCCATTGGCGCGGGCATGGCGTGGGGCAGCGCGGTGGTGCGCTGGTAGGCAGGACGACACAAGGAAGGACCGCAACATGGCGAAGGTCGCGTTCGTGTTTCCCGGGCAAGGCAGTCAGGCCGTGGGGATGGGCAAGGACCTCTACGAGCAGTTCCCTGAAGCGCGGGCCGTCTTCGACGCCGTGGACGACGCGCTGCACGAGAAGCTCTCCACCACCTGCTTCGAGGGCCCGGAAGAGGCGCTGAAGCTCACCGCCACCACCCAGCCGGCCATCCTCACGGTGTCGGCCGCGGTTCACGCGGTGTTCCAGAAGCGCGGCCCGGCCCCGGCGTTCGTCGCGGGTCACTCGCTGGGCGAGTACTCCGCGCTGGTGGCCGCGGGCGCGATGAACCTCCAGGACGCGGCGCGGGCGGTGCGCGCGCGCGGCACGTTCATGCAGGAGGCGGTGCCCGTGGGCACGGGCGGCATGGCCGTCATCCTGGGCCTCACGCCGGACGCGGTGAAGGCCGCCTGTGACGCCGCGGCGGAAGGGCAGGTCGTCGCTCCCGCCAACTACAACTCGCCCGAGCAGACCGTCATCGCGGGCGACGCGGCCGCGGTGGAGCGCGCGGGCGCGAAGTGCAAGGAGGCCGGGGCCAAGCGCGTGATGCCGCTGCCCGTCTCCGCGCCCTTCCACTGCTCGCTGATGGATCCGGTGAAGCCCCGCCTGGCGGAGGTGCTGGCGGGCATGCGCATCCAGGCGCCCTCCGTGCCGGTGGTGAGCAACGTGGAGGCGAAGCCCAACGCGGACGCCTCCCGCGTGGTGCCGCTCCTGTTGGAGCAGGTGAGCGCGCCGGTGCGCTGGATCGAGTGTGTGGAATCGCTCAAGGCGAACGGCGTCACGCACGTGGTGGAGCTGGGACCGGGCAAGGTGCTGGGCGGGCTCATCAAGCGCATCACCAAGGACATCGAATCGTTCAACGTCGAGAACGCCGCGACCCTGGAGAAGGTGCTCGCCGCGCTGGGGGCAGCATGAGCGAGGGTTTCAAGGACAAGGTGGTGCTGGTGACGGGCGGCTCGCGCGGCATCGGCCGGGCGTGCGCGCAGGCCTTCGCGAAGGCGGGCGCTTCCACCGTGGTCATCAGCTACGTGGGCAACGAGGCCGCCGCGATGGAGACGGTGGGCCTGCTCCAGCAGTCGGGCGCGAAGGCGGAGGCCGTGAGGTTCGACCTGGCGGACACCGCCGCGTGCGCGGGCGCCATCGACGGCATCGTCAAGACGCATGGCCGGCTGGACGTGCTCGTGAACAATGCGGGCATGGCCATCGACGGCCTGGTGATGCGCATCAAGGACGAGGACTGGGACCGGCAGATGGACATCAACCTCCGGGGCGCCTTCGCGCTCATCCGCGCCGCCAGCCGGCCCATGATGAAGCAGCGGGCCGGGGCCATCATCAACATCACCTCGGTCGTGGGGGAGATGGGCAACCCGGGCCAGGCCGCCTACTCGGCCGCCAAGGCGGGGCTTATCGGCCTGACGAAGTCGGTGGCCAAGGAACTGGCCAGCCGGAGCATCCGCGTCAACGCCGTGTCCCCCGGATTCATCAGCACGGACATGACCTCCCACCTGGACGACGAGCTGCGCCAGAAGATGGTGGGGGGCATCGCCCTGGGCCGCCTGGGCAACCCGGAGGAGGTCGCCGGGGCCGTGGTGTTCCTCGCGAGTGATGCGGCGTCCTACATCACCGGCGAGGTCCTGAAGGTCAACGGCGGCATGTACATGTAAGCCAAGGTTGGATTGCCGCCGGGCGTGGGATATACCGCGCCCGCCTTGAAGACGGCCCGCGAGTCAACCGGCGGGTCCCATCTGGAGCTGGAGGGTTCTGCACGTATGTCCAACGCAACCGACGTGGAAGCCAAGATCAAGTCCATCATCGCCGACCAGCTCGGTGTGGGTGAGGATGAGATCAAGCCCGAGTCGTCCTTCATCGAGGACCTGGGCGCGGACAGCCTCGACATCGTCGAGCTGGTGATGGCGATGGAGGAGGAGTTCGAAGTCGAGATCCCGGACGACGAGGCGGAGAACATCAAGACCGTCGGCGACGCCGTGAACTACGTGAAGACCCACAAGAAGTAGGCAGGGCAGTCGCGACACCCGGGAGTGTCGGGGCCTTTGGGGAGCGGCCTTCACCGGCGCTCCGCGCCCCATCGCGGTCAGCGGAGAAGAACAGTGTCAAACCGTCGAGTCGTCATCACCGGCACCGGCATCATTTCAGCGCTGGGCACCGGCACCGAGAAGAACTGGCAGGCGATGCTGGCCGGTCAGTCCGGTATCAGCACGATCACCCGTTTCGACCTGGGGAAGCTCGACGCGCGAATCGCGGGCGAGGTGAAGGACTTCCAGCCCGAGCAGTTCATCGACAGGCGCGAAGTGCGCCGGATGGACCTGTTCGCCCAGTACGCGATGGCCGCGGCCGACATGGCGGTGAAGGAGTCGGGCCTGCCCATCGGCCCGGACGCGCCCCATGGCTACCAGCCGGAGCGCGTGGGCGTCATCGTGGGCTCCGGCATCGGGGGCATCTCCTCCCTGGAGGAGCAGCACCGCAAGGGGCTGGAGAAGGGGTTTGACCGGCTGTCGCCCTTCTTCATCATCCAGATGATCGTCAACATGGCGCCTGGGCTCATCTCCATGCGCTACAACTGCAAGGGCCCCAACTGGGCCCCGGTGTCGGCGTGCGCCACCAGCGCACACGCCATCGGCGAGGCCTGGAAGTCCATCCGCCTGGGTGAGACGGACGCGGCCATCGCGGGCGGCGCGGAGGCGGCCATCACCCAGCTGGGCATGGGCGGCTTCTCCGTGATGAAGGCCCTGTCCACGCGCAACGACGACCCTGCGCGCGCCAGCCGTCCCTTCGACAAGGAGCGCGACGGCTTCGTGATGGGCGAGGGCGCGGGCATCGTGGTGCTCGAGGAGCTGGAGGCCGCGAAGAAGCGCGGCGCCAACATCCTGGCGGAGGTGGTGGGGTACGGCGCCAACTCGGACGCGTACCACGTCACCCAGCCGGCGCCGGAAGGCGAGGGCGCGGCGCGCTGCATGCGCCTGGCCCTGGCGTCCGCGGGCATGCGGCCGGAGCAGGTGGGCTACGTCAACGCCCACGGCACGTCCACGCCCTTCAATGACGCCAACGAGACCAAGGCCCTGAAGGCCGTGTTCGGCGACCACGCGCGCAAGCTGGCGGTGTCGTCCACCAAGTCCATGACGGGCCACATGCTCGGCGCGGCGGGTGGCGCGGAGGCGGTGGTGAGCGTGAAGGTGCTCACGCAGAACGTGCTGCCGCCCACCATCAACATGACGTCGCCGGACCCCGACTGCGACCTGGACTACGTGCCCAACACGGCGCGCGAGGCCCGCGTCGACGCCGTGATGAGCAACTCGTTCGGCTTCGGCGGCACCAACGCGGTGCTGATCTTCAAGCGCTTCAGCTGACGGCCTTCCGGCCCGCTGCTCCCTGAAAAGGAGCGGCGGGCAGGGGCCCTCCTTCCCGGCCCCGCCCTCACGGCGCGGGCCCCTCCTTCCGGAGTCCGGCCGTGAAAGTCATCCTCGCCTCCGACCACGCCGGCATCGAGCTGCGCCAGGAGCTGGTGTCGCTGCTCAAGGAGCGCGGCACCGGCTTCCAGGACCTGGGCCCCCAGACGCGCGAGTCCGTGGACTACCCGGACTTCGCCTCGCAGGTGGCCCGCGCGGTTGTCGCGGAGGCCGGCACGCTGGGCGTGCTGGTGTGCGGCACCGGCATCGGGATGAGCATCGTGGCCAACAAGCACCACGGCATCCGGGCGGCCTTGTGCACCACGGAGTTCGAGGCGCGGATGACCCGCGCGCACAACGACGCCAACGTGCTGTGCCTGGGCCAGCGCGTGGTGGGCGCGGGCGTGGCGCGCGGCATCCTGGAGGCCTTCCTCTCCACCGCCTTCGAGGGCGGCCGCCACGAGAAGCGCGTCCAGAAGATTCGCGACGTCGAGGCCCAGCAGCGCTGACGGCCGTTGAAGCGTCCCTTCGCAGTCCCCTTCGTTCGTACGCCAGGAGGCAACCCCCATGGAGAACACCCGCACGCTGTCCCAGGTGGATCCTGAAATCGCCCAGGTGCTCCGGCACGAGACGGAGCGTCAGGAAGAGGGGCTGGAGCTCATCGCCTCGGAGAACTTCGTCAGCCCGGCGGTGATGGAGGCGGTGGGCTCCGTGCTCACCAACAAGTACGCGGAAGGCTACCCCGGCAAGCGCTACTACGGCGGCTGCGAGGTGGTGGACGTCGCGGAGAACCTGGCCATCGCGCGCGCGAAGGAGCTGTTCGGCGCGGACGCGGTGAACGTGCAGGCGCACTCCGGCAGCCAGGCCAACATGGGCGCCTTCATGGCGCTGATGAAGCCGGGCGACACCATGCTGTCGCTGGACCTCAACTCCGGCGGCCACCTCACCCACGGCGCGGCGTTCAACTTCTCCGGCAAGCTCTACAAGGTCGTCCACTACGGCCTGTCGCGCGACACGGAGACCATCGACTTCGCGCAGGTGGAGGCGCTGGCGCTGGAGCACAAGCCCAAGGTGCTGGTGGTGGGCGCGAGCGCGTACCCGCGCACGCTCGACTTCGCGAAGTTCCGGGAGATCGCCGACAAGGCGGGCGCCGCGATGCTGGTGGACATGGCCCACATCGCGGGCCTGGTGGCCGCGGGCATCCACCCGTCGCCGGTGCCCTTCGCTGAAATCGTCACCACCACCACGCACAAGACGCTGCGCGGCCCGCGTGGCGGCATGGTGCTGTCCCGCGAGGCCTTCGCGAAGACCATCAACAGCCAGATCTTCCCCGGCATCCAGGGCGGCCCGCTGATGCACGCCATCGCGGGCAAGGCGGTGGCCTTCAAGGAAGCGCTGTCGCCGGAGTTCAAGACGTACCAGAAGCAGATCGTCGCCAACGCCCAGGCGCTGGCGGAGGCGCTGAAGAGCGCGGGCCTGCGGCTGTGCTCGGGCGGCACGGACAACCACCTGATGCTGGTGGACCTGCGCGCCAAGAAGCTCACCGGCAAGGTGGCCGAGGACGTGCTGGGCAAGGCGGGCATCACGGTCAACAAGAACATGATCCCCTTCGACCCGGAGAAGCCCACGACGACCTCCGGCGTCCGGGTGGGCACCCCGGCCATCACCACGCGCGGCATGCGCGAGGCGGAGATGGCGGTGGTGGGCCGGCTCATCGGCCAGGCGTTGGATTCCGCGCAGGACGACGCGGGGCTCGCGCGGGTCAAGGGGCAGGTGAAGGAGTTGGCGCAGGGCTTCCCGCTGTACGCCTCGCGGTTGAAGTAAGCCGCCCGTGCGCTGCCCCTTCTGTCAGGACCCGGAGAACAAGGTCATCGACTCGCGGGAGTCGCACGAGGGCTCCGTCATCCGGCGGCGCCGCGAGTGCCTGGCCTGCAAGCGCCGCTTCACCACGTACGAGCGGGTGGAGGAGCTCTACCCGCTCATCGTGAAGAAGGACGGGCGCCGCGAGGCCTTCGACCGCGAGAAGATGCTCAACGGCCTGAAGAAGGCCTGTGAGAAGCGCCCGGTGTCCGCCGCGCAGCTGGAGGCGACGGTGGAGGACATCGAGCGGATGCTCCAGGGGATGGGGGAGAAGGAAGTGCCCTCCTCATCCATTGGCGAGCAGGTGATGCGGCGGTTACAGCAACTGGACGAGGTGGCCTACGTGCGCTTCGCGTCCGTGTACCGCAGCTTCCGGGACATCTCCGAGTTCATGCACGAGCTGAAGGACCTGCTCGAGGACCAGGAGCGTGAGCGCAAGGCGAAGCCGCCTGTGACTCCGCCCAAGGACGGTTAGGAAGGGCGGTATGCGCTTGCTCACGCGGTCACGGTTGCAGGCGGTGAAGACGCCCCGCTCCAAGCGCGCGGCGGACTTCGACCACGCGGTGGCCGAGTTCTTCATGCGCATCGCGCTGGAGGAGGCCGCCAAGGGGCTGGGCCGCACCAGCCCCAACCCCGTCGTGGGGGCGGTGCTGGTGAAGGGCGGGCGCATCATCGCGCGCGGCCACCACAAGAAGGCCGGCACGGCGCACGCGGAGGTCGTCGCGCTGGAGGCCGCGGGCTCCAAGGCGCGCGGCGCGGACCTCTACACGACGCTGGAGCCGTGCGACCACTACGGGCGCACCCCGCCGTGCAGTCTGGCGGTGCTGGAGGCCGGCGTGCGGCGCGTGTTCAGCGCGTCGTCGGACCCGAATCCGCTCGTCAGCGGCAAGGGCCTCAACCGGCTCAAGCGCGGCGGCGTGGCGGTGGTGACGCACGTCCTCAAGGACGAGGCGGACGCGCTCAACCGGCCCTTCTTCAAGATGATGCGCACGGGCCTGCCGTGGGTGACGCTCAAGGCCGCGGTGACGCTGGACGGGAAGATCGCCGCGCCCTCGGGTGACTCGCGCTGGGTGACGGGCGAAGCGTCGCGCGCGTGGGTGCACCGGCTGCGCGACCAGGTGGACGCCATCCTCGTGGGCGCCAACACCGTCCGCATGGACGACCCGCAGCTCACCACGCGGCTGCCCGGCGGCGGGGGCAAGGACCCCGTGCGCGTGGTGGTGGACTCGCACCTCAAGCTGTCGCCGGGGCACACCGTCTTCACGCAGCGCAGCCCCGCGCGCACCGTGGTGGCCACGCTGGAGGACCCGGAGGGACGGCGCGCCCGGCGCTTCCTGGCCCAGGGCGTGGAGGTGTGGAACGTGCGCGCGAAGCAGGACCGCGTGGACCTGAAGGCCGTGCTGAAGCGCGTGAAGAAGGAGGGGCTCAACCACGTGCTCGTGGAGGGCGGCGCGGGCCTGTACGGCACGCTGCTGCGCGAGCACCTGGCGGATGCGCTCGCCCTGTTCCTCGCTCCCAAGCTGGTGGGGGCCGGGGGGCTCACGTGGTCGGGCGAGCTGGGCGTGAAGGACATGGCCCAGGCCCTGGCGCTGAAGGACCTGACGATGGAGAAGGTGGGGGACGACGTCCTCCTGCGCGCCCTGCTCTGAAGGCCAGCGCCCGGACAGGGCTTCCGTTAAGGTTCCGGCCATGTTCACCGGCCTCATCCAGGACACTGGCACCGTTACCCGCGTCACCCCTGGCGCGATGACCGACTTCTGGATTCGCACCTCGCTGGGCGCGGAAGCCTTCGCCCTGGGCGAATCCATCGCCGTGGACGGCGCGTGCCTCACGGTGGTGGAGAAGGGCGGGGACACCTTCCGCGTGCAGGCGGCCCCGGAGACGCTCCGGCGCACCACCCTGGGGGCCCGGCGGACGGGCGACAAGGTGAACCTGGAGCGGGCGCTCGCACTGGGAGACCGGCTGGGCGGGCACCTGGTGTCGGGCCACGTGGACGCCGTCAGTGAGGTGCTGGAGACGTTCGCGGAAGGGGGCTCGTGGGTGATGGTGTTCCGGCTGCCCCCGGAGCTGGCGCCCTGCTTCATCGAGAAGGGCTCCGTCACCATTGACGGCATCAGCCTCACGGTGAATGCCGTGGAGGCGGACCGCTTCCGGGTCCAGCTGATTCCGGAGACGCAAGCGCGCACCACGCTCCACGGCAAGGGCCCCGGGGCGCAGGTGAACCTGGAGGGCGACCTGATTGGGAAGTACGTGGCCCGGCTGTATGCCCTCCGGGGCGCCCCGGAAGCGGCGGCCCAGGGGACGGGGCTGACGGAGGCGGTGGTGCGGGCGGCGGGTTTCACCCCTCGCGGGTAGGGGCTCGGGTGGTGTAAGGAGCGCGCCATGCCTCGCTATTTCGAAGGGGATTTCCTCCCCCCCCAGGGCCGGTTCGCCATCTGCGTGTCCCGGTTCAACAGCTTCATCACGGAGGAGCTCTTGAAGGGCGCCGTGGACACCCTGGTGCGCCATGGCGTGAAGGACGACGCCATCGACGTGTACCGCTGCCCCGGCACCTATGAGCTGCCGGGCCTCACCCGGCGCGTGTCGGAGGGTGGCCAGTACGCGGGCATCGTCGTCCTGGGCGCGGTGATTCGCGGCGGCACCCCCCACTTCGACTACGTGGCGGGCGAGTGCGCCAAGGGCATTGGTTCGGTGGCGTTCAGCGCGGCGGCCGGCCCCAAGCCGGCGGCGGTGACGTTTGGCGTCCTCACGTGCGATACCGTGGAGCAGGCCATCGACCGGGCGGGCGTGAAGGCGGGCAACAAGGGCGCCGAGGCCGCGGTGGCCTGCATCGAGATGGTCAACCTCTTCGCTCGCATGACGGGCGCTGAGCGAAAGGGATAACCGCGATGGGCGCGCGCAGAACGGCACGGGAGCGGGCGCTACAGGCGCTCTACCAATTGGAGATGGCCCAGGGCGCCACCTCGCGGGAGGCCCTGGACTCAGCGTGGGCCGCCTCCGCGGAGGACGGGAAGCCGGAGCCGGACGCGGTGAAGTTCGCCAAGGAGCTGGTGGAGGGCGTCGAGGCGAACCGCGAGGAGATTGACGGGCTCATCGAGCGCCACAGCCACAACTGGCGCCTGGACCGCATGTCCCGCATCGACCGGAACGTGCTCCGGCTGGGCATCTTCGAATTGAAGTACCGCCCGGACATCCCCCGCAAGGTGACCATCAACGAGGCCGTGGAACTGGGGAAGAACTTCGGCACCGAGGAGTCGAGCGCCTTCGTCAACGGCCTCTTGGACCGCGTCGCGGTGGCGCTCGGGAAGCCGTGAGCCAGACGCAGACCCTGGACGTGGGCCTGGAGGGCCTGGACGCGCTGACGGGGGTGGACGCCCTCTGCCTCTTCGTGGCCGAGGACGACCGCCCCCTGCCGTCCTCCGCTGGCTACGTGGACTGGCGGCTGTGCGGCGCCCTGTCGCGCGTGCTCCAGGGCGGGTTCTTCACCGGCGTGAAGGACGACTGGCTCCTCTTGCCGTCGGACGGGAAGCTGCCCGTGCCGCGCATCTTCGTGGTGGGGCTGGGCTCCCGGAAGCGCCTGGACGCGGCCTCGTTGGGTGAGGCGCTGGCGGGCGCGGCCAAGGTGTTGAGCCGCGCGAAGGTGGAGGCGGTGGCCTTGGAGGTCCCCCAGGGGGCTTCCCTGAGTGATTCGGCCCGTGCGGAGGCGTACCAGCGGCAGTTCCTGCCCGCGTTCAAGGGGGGACGGGTGTCCCTCCTCGCGGACAAGGGGCTTGTCGGGTCGCTGTCATCCCGGAAGGGCTGACGCGCAGCGACCTGGCGGGGGTTCTGCTAGCATCCAGCCCTTGAGGCGCGCGCGATGAAGTTCAAGGTGTTGATCGTCGAGGACTCCAAGGTGTCGCGCGAGCACATCGCCGCGACCGTGGAGGCCGTGGACGGCGTCGAGGCCGTCACCACCGCCAGTGGCTTCGAGGCGCTGAAGCTGCTGCCGCGCCAGCGGTTCGACCTGATCATCACCGACATCAACATGCCCGACATCAACGGGCTGGAACTCATCAACTTCGTCAAGAAGAACCCCAACTACCGGGACGTGCCGCTCATCATCGTCACCACCGAGGGGCGTGAGCAGGACCGCTCGCGGGGCATGGCGCTGGGCGCGGCCGGCTACCTGGTGAAGCCGTTCCAGCCGGAGGACCTGGAGGCGCTCCTGCGGCGCTTCCTGAAGCCGCTGTGACGCCCGGGGGCAAGGCGCTGGCGGAGTTCGTCGCCGAGGCCACGGAGATCCTCGATGCGCTGGGCCGTGACCTCCTGGCGCTGGACGAGGCGCGCGGCCAGGAGGCGGACCCCGAGCACATCAACGGCATCTTCCGCGCGGCGCACTCGCTGAAGGGGCTGTCGGGCCTCTTCGGCCAGGAGCGCATCAGCCAGCTGGCGCACGCGGCGGAGGACCTGCTGGACCGGCTGCGGCTGGGCCGGCTGACGCTGGACGACCAGGTCCTGGACACGCTGGTGGACGCGCTGGACACGTTCCAGGCGCTGCTCGGCGAGGCCTCCCGGACCGAGGAGGGCGCGGACCTCTCCCAGCGCACGCGGGACATGGAGGACCGCATGGCGCGGCTGGGTTCGCCCCCGCCGGCCGTGGAAGAGGATCCGCTGGAGCGCCTGGAGCTGGACGCGACGGTGCGCGCCGTCTTCACCGAGTACGAGGAGCACCGGCTGCGCGAGAACGTGCGGCGCGGGGTGGCCCTGTGGCGGGTGCGCGCGGCGTTCGACCTCACGGATTTCGATCAGGGGCTGGCGGACCTGAACGCGCGCCTCAAGCCCCTGGGCGAGGTCATCAGCACGCTGCCCTCGTCGCGGCCCGGCGGCAGCACCGGCATCGCGTTCGACCTCATCTTCGGCGCGAAGGTGGCCGCCCATGCGCTGGAAGCGGCGCTCCGGGGCACGCCCGCGGAGCTCGCGCCGCTGGCCGTGCGTCCGCCGGTGGAGGGTTCGCCGGGGCCTGCGTTCGACATGCCCCCGCCGCCTTCCGGGCGTGAAGAGACCGACGCGGAGCTGCTGCTTGCGGCGGACACCGACGAGGAAGAGCCCGATGAGGGCTCCGCGCCGCCGGGGGGCTCCACCAGCCTCGCGACCGTGCCGGTGACCCCGGTGGGAAGTCCTCCGCGCATGCGGGCGGTGGCGCCTCCGTCCACCGTGGTGGGGCTCCAGGCCGCCGCGTCCGCGCCCATTCCCGCGGGCCGTCCCAAGGTGGAAGAGACGTCCCTGCGTTCGCTCACGCAGACGGTGCGCGTGGACATCGGCCGGTTGGACGGGCTGATCAACATGGTGGGCGAGCTGCTGCTCATCAAGGCCAACCTCCAGCGGCTGGCGGAGACGTCCCGGCAGGACGGCACCGTCGCGCTGTCCAAGCTCTTCGGCCAGGAGCTCTCGCGTGAGACGCGGCAGCTGGAGCGCAAGCTGGAGGCGCTCCAGGAGGGCCTGCTCGAAGCGCGCATGGTCCCCGTGGGCCAGGTCTTCGACAAGCTGGCGCGGCTGGTGCGGAAGATCGCCCGCGAGGCCGGCAAGGAGATCGACTTCGTCAGCTCCGGCGGCGAGGTGGAGCTGGACAAGCTCATCGTGGAAGAGCTCAGCGACCCGCTGATGCACCTCATCCGCAACGCCATCGACCATGGCGCGGAGGGGCCGGAGGCACGGCTCTCCGCGGGCAAGCCCCGGCGCGCGGTGGTGCGGCTGCGCGCGGAACAGAAGGGCAACCACGTCGTCATCAGCGTGTCCGACGATGGCTCCGGCATCGACGAGGTGCGCGTGCGCGAGGTGGCGCTCTCGCGCGGGCTCGTCACCCCGTCGCAGGTGAGCGAGATGACGCGGCGCGAGCTGCTCAACCTCATCTTCCTGCCGGGCTTCTCCACCCGCTCCAGCGTCAGCTCGCTCTCCGGACGGGGCGTGGGCCTGGACGTGGTGAAGAACAACCTGGGCAACCTCTCCGGCATCATCGACGTGTGGAGCGAGCGCGGGAAGGGCACGGCCTTCCACCTGACGCTGCCGGTGACGCTGGCCATCGTGCGCGCGCTGGTGGTGGGCGTCAGTGGCCGCACCTACGCGGTGCCGCTCAACAGCGTGCTCGAAATCCTCTCCGTGCAGCCGCGCGACATCCGCACCGTGGAGCGCCGCGAGGTGCTGGACCTGCGCGGCCAGACGCTGCCCTTCCTGCGGCTGGGGCGCCTGTTCCACCTGCCGGAGCGCGAGGTGAACCGCCACTTCGTCGTCGTGGTGGGCCTGGCGCAGCAGCGGCTGGGCATCGCGGTGGACGAGCTGTTCGGCCAGCAGGACATCGTCACCAAGCCCCTGGGCGGCCGGCTGAGCCGGGTGAAGGGCATCTCCGGCGCCACCGACCTGGGCAACCGCCGCACCGTGCTGGTGCTGGATGTCGCGGAACTCCTGGAAGAGGGCATCGCGCAGGAGCGGCGCCGCGCTTGAGGCGGTTGCGCCGGGGGCTGCTATCCTCCCGGCCGTGTCCCGTTTCGAAGCCCTGCTCGACGCGTTCTTCTACCGCCCGGACGAGGACGTCGGCGGCCTGCTGGACTTCGCCGCGGGCAGTGACGACCTGGCGCAGCCGCTCCTGGAGGAGGAGCCCGTCGAGTACCTGGCCTTCCGCCTGGAGGCGGAGTGCTACGCGGTGCCCATCCTCTCGGTGAGGGAGATCTGCAAGGTGCCGCTGCTCACGGAGATTCCGCGCGCGGAGCCGCAACTGCTGGGCGTGATGAACCTGCGCGGCGAGCTGTTGCCCGTCTATGACGTGAAGCTGCGGCTGCGGCTGTCGGAGGTGCCGCCGCTGGTGGCGGGGCCGGACGCGGGCCTGCCGCCCCGGGCCGCGCGCATCCTCGTGCTCAAGACGGACGACGGGCCCGCGGGTGTGTGGGTGGACTCGGTGGCGGGCGTGGTGCGGCTCAAACCGTCCATGGTGGAGCTGTCGCCCGCGGGGCTGCGCGGGGACCGTGACTGCGTGGCGGGGCTGGGGCGCAAGGGCTCGCAGCTCTACATCCTGTTGGATCCAGAGCAGGCGCTCTCCCCATGACGGACCCCGTGAACCTGCTGGCCCGCCGCCCGCGCGGCGACATGGCGCGAGAGACGTCAGCGGCCGACGCGGAGGTGCAGCTGTGCGCCTTCTTCGTGGGCAACGAGGAGTACGTGCTGGACATCATGCGCGTGGAGGAGATCCTGCCGCCCCAGCGCGTGATCCCCATCCCGCACGCGCCCGCCTTCGTGGAGGGCGTGCTGCACCTGCGCGGCGCGATGCTGCCCGTGGTGGACCTGCGACGGCGCCTGCTGGGGCAGCCCGCGCAGGAGACGCGGCGCACGCGGCTGCTCGTGTGCCGGCTGGGAACGCGCCGGGTGGTGGCGCGGGTTGATCGTGTGGCGGAGGTGCTGCGCGTGCGCCGCGGCGACATCAAGCCCGCGCCGGCGCTCATGTCCGGGGGCCGCACGCCGTTCGTGGTGGGCGTGTGCGGACCGCCGGAGCGGCTGCGGCTGCTGTTGGATTTGAAGGCGCTCCTGCGCGCGGAGCTGGAGCGCGACTCGCGCCCTCCGACTGCCGGCTGAGCGCGCCGTGTTCATCGGACGCACCGCGGGTTTAGGAGGGGTGCCATGCGAGACCTGAGCGGGCATCGGAAGCCGCTGGGGTTCCTCTACGTGTTCGTGCACGTGCTGGTGCTGGTGGGCGCGGGTGGGTTGGGCTACGTCACCTGGATCGTGGCCCACCTCGCCACCTCCGGGAGCTCCAAGCCGTCCGCGCAGGACTGGAACAATGGCGTCTATTCCCTCTGGTTCTTCGGCCAGGAGGGGTGGGACGCGGAGCCCCGGGGGGCCTGAGCGGACTCACGCGCCTTCGCCCGTGCTTCCTTCGCGGTCGCGAAGGGTGCGAAGGTGAACGTTCCCATCCGACGCCAGGCTGCCCTCCGGCGCGGGGAGTGCCGTGGGAATGAGCCTGGCGGGCCCTCGTTCGGGCCTCGTGGAGCGCGACTCCCCTCGCGGCTTCAAGCAGGATGCGGACTTCCCGAGGAACGGAGCCCCGAAGGAGGACGGCGGATGAGCGACACGGTGCGGTCCCCCGCGGGGCAGGAGGAGGCGAGGTACCGGGCGTTGCAGGCGGTGGATCCGCGCGCGCCCGGGGCCTTGGAGACCTTCACCACCGGCCTGCATGACGAGAGCTGGCGCGTGCGCCACGCGGCGGCGGAGGGCTTGCGCCGCGTGCCGGACGCGATGGGCGTCACCGCCCGGCTCATCTCCGTGCTGGGGGAGCGGGGCGAGACGGGCGCTCGCAACGCGGCGGCCGAGGCGCTGGCCGGCATGGGGCCCGTGGCGATGCAGCCGCTGGTGCGCCTGCTGGAGCACGAGGATCCGGATCAGCGCAAGCTGGCCGCGGACATCCTGGGACAGCTGGGCCAACCGGACGTGGAGGCGGTGCTGCTGCGCGCGCTCTCCGACGACGACCTCAACGTGCGCGTGGCGGCCGCGGAGGCCCTGGGCCGGATGGGCGGGGATGCGGCGGCGCGAGCGCTGGAAGGCCTGCTGGACACCCCGACGTCCCTGTTGCGGCTGGCCGCGCTGGAGGGCCTCGCGTCGCTCAAGCGCGCTCCCCCATTGGAGCGGGTGATGACGCTGGTGGAGGACCCGGGGTTGCAGCGCAGCGCCCTGCGGCTCCTGGGCCTCTACGCTCCGGGCGTGTCCACGGAGCGCATCTGCCGCGCCCTGGCCTCGCCGGTGCGCTCGGTGCGCGAGGCGGCCCTCGTCGCGCTGGGGACGCAGGCCGCGGTGCTGGGCCCGTATGAGCGCGGCGAACTGGACGCGGTGGCGCGCTCGGTGCTTGGCGGCATCCCGGGGGTGACGGAGCACGTGGCGCAGGCGCTGGACGGCGAGGACGTCCAGGTGCGGGCCGGAGCGCTGGTGGCCGCCGGAGCCCTGGGCGAGGCGTCGCTGGCGGTGGCGGTGGCGGAGGTGGCGCGCGAGGACCGGCTGCTGCGCGAGGTGCTCTTCACGCTGGGCCAGCTGGGGCCTGACGGACGGCGCCTCCTGCTCGGGAGCATGGGCACGCTGTCGCTGCCCGCGCGCACGGTGGCTGCCGAGGCGCTGGTGCTGCTGGTGGACGCGACGTCGGTGCCGGAGCTGTGCGCGCTGCTGGAGTGGGCGGAGGACGACCTGCGCGCGGTGGTGGTGCGGGCGCTGGGGCGCACGCGCTCGCTGGAGGCCGTGGCGCCGTTGGTGGAGCTGCTCGCGGACACCTCGCTGTCGGGCATGGCGGCGCGAGCGCTGGAGCAGCTGACCGTGGCCCACCCGTTGGCGGCGCTGACCGCGCTGGAGGCGGCGGTGGAGCAGCGCACGACGCCCGCGGCGGTGGCGGTGCTGGGCCGGCTGGGCGGTGCGCGGGTGCTGCCCGTGCTGCGAAGGATCGCGCGCGATGAGGACGCTGCCTGGCGCGCGGCGGCGGTGGAGGCGGCGGGCCGCGCGGACGGAGAGGCGGGCCTGGAGCTGGCGCGCGGCGCGCTGGCGGACGAGTCCCCCAAGGTGCGCATCGCCGCGGTGCGCTCCCTGGGGCAGCAGGGCGGCAAGGAGGCCGCGACGTTCCTGGGGCTCGCGCTGAAGGACGAGGACCGGGGCGTGCGCGTGGCCGCGGTGGAGGCGGTGGGCCACGCGGGCGCGAAGGAGCGCTCGGCGGACCTGGAGTCGCTGGTGCGCCACGGTGACGGTGCGCTCGCGATGCTGGCGGTGCGCGCCCTGACGAAGCTGGGTGCGGTGGGCGCGGGCGTGCTGTGGGACGCGCTCAGCCATCCCGACGCGGAGGTCGTGAAGGCGGCGCTGGCGGCGCTGGCGTCGGCGGAGGCGTCCGCGGACGGTGTGTCGCTGGCGGTGTCGCTCCTGGGCCATCCGCGCTGGGACGTGCGTGCGGCGGCGGCGCGGGTGCTGGGG
>NZ_RAWE01000071.1 GCF_003611695.1 Corallococcus carmarthensis
GTCGTCGTCCCGGCCCGCCCCGCCGTCACGCCGGTGATGGCGCCGAAGGTGACGGACGCGGAGCTGCTGGCGGTCTGGGAGAGGTGGAAGGCGGCCCGCTCGCGCAACGACCGCGCGGCGGCGGAGGCGGCCCAGAAGGAGCTGCTCACGCTGCGCGAGGAGGTGCTCGCCTCCGACCTGGAACCGCTGAGCATGGGCTTCGTGCGCGAGGCAGGGGTCCGCCGCCGCGCCGGGGACCTGTCGGGCGCGCTCGCGCTCCTGGACGTGGCCGTGACCCTGTCGCCGGGGCTGCCCGCCGCGCGCTTCGCCCGGGCGGAGACGTACGTGGTGGAGGATCCTCTGAACGTGCCGCGCGCGGTGAGCGAATGGAAGACCGCGCTCGTGACGCTGGCGAAGGACGCGCGCTACCGCAGGCCCGCGCTCACGGACCTGGGCGCGCTGGTGCTCGCGGCGTGGGCGGCCACGGCGGTGGCGGTGGTCGCGGTGCTCTTCCTGCGGCGGATCCGCTACGCGCTGCATGACTTCCACCACCTGTTCCCCCGGGCGGTGACGCACTGGCAGTCGGGGCTGCTGGGGCTCCTGCTCCTGGCGCTGCCCGCGGTGCTGGGCGCGGGCCTGGTGCCCGTGCTGCTGGTGCTCTTCGCCTCGGTCGCGCTGTACGTGGGCCGCGCCGAACGCTGGGTGGCCGCGGTGCTGCTCATGGGGTTGGGGGTGATGCCGCTCGCCGCTGGGACGCTGGCGCGCTTCACCGTCTTCGCCGGCACGCCCGCGGAGGACGTCTACCTGCTGGAGCGCGGCGGCCTGTCCGCGGAAGGCGCGGCGGCCCGGGTGCGCGCCCGTGCGGTGGCGCGCTCCGCCCGCTTCCAGGAGCTGGGGGCCCTGGCCTTCTACGAATCGCGCCGCGGCCTCCTGGAGGAGGCGAGGGCGGACTTCAAGGCCGCCTCCGCCCTGAAGGAAGGCGACGCGCGGATGCTCACGCGCTTTGGCAACGCGCTCCTGGGCCTGGGCGACGTGGACGGGGCGGTGCTCCTCTACACCCAGGCGTCCAAGGCGGATCAGTCCATGGCGGCGCCGCACTACAACCTGGGGCAGGTGTACCGGCGCCGGGCCCGGCTCCTGCCGGATGATCAGCTGGGCAAGGAGCTGGACCGTTCCACCTCCGCCATCGCCCACGCGCAGGCGCTGGATGAATCACTCCTGCGCCGCGAACCGCCGCCGGAGGACCGCCCCCTGCTCAACCTCCTGCTCCTGTCCCCGTCCGTGCCCGAGCGCGACTGGATGGACCTGGCGGATGGCACCCAGGAGGGCGCCCGCGTGGAGTCCCAGGTGAGCCGCTGGCTGTCGCCCGTCCTGCCGGCGGGGCCGGTGGGCTGGGGGTTGACCGCGGCGCTCGCGGCCCTGGTCGCCGTCTTTGGAGAAGCTTCCTGGCGCATGAATGCGTCGCGCGGCTGTGAGAAGTGCGGCCAGGCGGTGTGCCAGCGCTGCGACAAGGACCTGGGCGTGGGCAGCGCGATGTGCGGCCAGTGCGTCCACGTCTACGCGCGCAAGAGTCAGGTGCCCAAGGAGTTCCGCTCGCGCAAGCAGGGCGAGGTGGAGCGCCACCAGGCATGGACGAAGCGGGTGACGTACGTGCTGGGAAGCCTGGTGTCCGGCGCGGGCCACGTGGGCTCGGGCCTGCCCGTGCGCGGCGCCCTCTACGCCTTCCTGTTCAGCTTCGCCGTGGCCGCGCTGGTGCTCCACCGCGGCCTCGTCCGCACCCCGTACGGGGACGCGCCGCTGTACCTCAAGCTCGTGCCCGCGGGCACGGTCCTCTTCTTCGTCTACCTGCTGACCTTGCGCGGCCTGCGCCGCCACCAGCGGGGGGAGGCCTGAGCCATGGCCCTCAAAGGCACCCTCAAGGATTTCGGCATCGGCGACATCCTGCAGCTCATCGGCCAGCAGCAGAAGACGGGCACGCTTCACCTGCGCAACAAGGACCAGGAGGTGCGCGTCGGCTTCCAGGACGGCCACATCATCAAGGCCGAAAGCCTCACCCGGAAGCGCAAGGAGCTCATCGGCGCCATGCTGGTGCGCGCCGAAATCATCACGGAGACGCAGCTGGAGGCGGCGCTGGAGGTCCAGAAGCGCACCCTCAAGCGGCTGGGTGACGTGCTGGTGCAGAGCCACGCCCTCACCGCGGAGCGCTTCCAGCACATGGCCCAGCTCCAGGTGACGGAGACGCTCTACCGCCTCTTCACCTGGAAGGCGGGCACCTACGAGTTCATCCAGGAGCCCGTGGAGCCCGGCCCCGACGGCATCACCCCGCTGCGCGCGGAGACGGTGCTGATGGAGGGCTTCCGGATGGTGGATGAGTGGCCCGTCATCCGGAAGCGCATCCACCGCGACGACATGACCTTCGAGCGCGTCAAGGCGCTGCCGCCGCCCCGCGTCAACGCGGACGACGGCGGGGAGCTGGGCGTCATCGGCCCGTCGGAGCGCCACATCTACGAGGAGATCGCCGTGGGGCGCGACCTGCGCCGCATGGTGGACCTGTGCGGCCTGGGCGAGTTCGAGACCTGCAAGGCGCTCTACAACCTGGTCAAGGGCGACTACGTGCGCGCCATCGACCCGGAAGGCCGCGCGCCCGTGCCGGAGGACACCCGGCTCGTCGCCCGGGTGGCGGGCCCGCTGGGCCGCATCGCGGTGACCATGGCGGTCATCGCGGGGCTGGCCTTCATCGCGTCCCGCTGGGTCGGGGGCCACGGACAGGAGACCGGCGCCTCCCGCCTGGGGGATCCTGCCGCCCAGCGTCAGATTGCCCACGCGCAGCGCGTCCGCATCGAGGCCGCGCTGGAGGTGTTCCAGCTGGAGAAGGGAACCCTCCCCGAACGGTTGGACGCACTGGTGGATGCCGGATTGTTGGGTCCGGAGGAACTGCGCTACCCGTGGCGGGAGGAGTACTATTACCGTCGCACGGCCGCCCGGCAGTTCATCCTCCTACCGCCCGTGCGCTAGCCCGCGGGCAGGCTCGCCACCGAGGGATGGCGGGCGTGGGGGGAGGGGCGGCGTTAACTTGAGGGCGAGCGATCACTGAACGAGGAACGACGCGCATTGCGAAATCCCGCCACGCTGGAAGTGCCCGCCACTCGTGCTGAAACCACCCCCACCTCCGCCAAGGTGGACGTCCGTGACAACGAGACGACCCTGGCCCTGTGCGGAAACCAGAACGAAAACCTCAAGCTGATGGAGCGGCGCCTGGGGGTCCGGGTGGGGCAGCGCGGCACGGAGCTGCTCCTGTCGGGCCCGGCGGACGCGGTCGCCTTCGCCGTGCGCCTGGTGGAGAACCTGGAGGAGATGATCCGCGCCGGACGCACCGTCTACCGGGAGGACGTGGAACAGGCCATCAAGGTCCTGGGCCGCGGCTCGGAGTCGCTGCAGGAGGTCATGCTCGGCACCGTCCTCAAGAGCTCCGGCAACCGGCAGATCGCCCCCAAGAGCATCGCGCAGAAGCGCTACGTGGACGCCATCCGCGCCCACGACATCGTCTTCGGCGTGGGCCCCGCCGGCACCGGCAAGACGTACCTCGCCATGGCCATGGCGGTCGCCTTCCTCCAGGAGCGCAAGGTCAAGCGCATCATCCTGGCGCGCCCCGCCGTGGAGGCCGGTGAGAAGCTCGGCTTCCTCCCCGGTGACCTGGCGGAGAAGGTGAACCCCTACCTGCGCCCGCTCTACGACGCCCTGCACGACATGATGGCCGTGGAGCGCGCCCAGCAGCTGGTGGAGCAGGGAGTGGTGGAGGTGGCGCCGCTCGCGTTCATGCGCGGCCGCACCCTCAACGACGCCTTCGTCATCCTCGACGAGGCGCAGAACACCACCGTGGAGCAGATGAAGATGTTCCTCACCCGCCTGGGCTACAACAGCAAGGCGGTCATCACGGGCGACGTGACCCAGGTGGACCTGCCCACGGGCAAGATGTCCGGCCTGAACCACGCGCGCTCCGTGCTGAAGAACATCGAAGGCATCCACTTCTCGGAGTTCTCCGACGTGGACGTCGTGCGCCACCCGCTGGTGCAGGAAGTCATCCGCGCCTACGAGCGCTCCGAGGCCTCCCAGAAGGAGGCCCAGGCGGCTCGCGAAAGCGCGGCGCCGGTGGACCGCTCCGAAGGCTGACGTCGTTCCGCGGCACCCGCCACCCCCGCTCCCAGGCCTGCGCCGGGGCGGGGGTGGAGTCGCTGGGTGACCCACACCGCTGCCTGTTGGCTTACCCGCATTTTTCGCAGAGCGAACTGGCGTCCAGGCGGCGGCTGTCCCACCCTCACGAATTTTCCCCGTCGCTGCTTCCTTGTAGGGAGCCTTGACGTCTTCGCAGGGTGAGGAGTTCCCCCATGGCCGATCCTGAATCACCAACCCCCGGGCCCAGTCCGCTGGACGCGCTCGCGGTCCGCCTGGGGCTGGGGCGCAGTGGGGATTGGGGCCGGCGCGTCGTGCAGGGCCTGCTGTTGCTCGTCGTCTCCGTGGGGGCGGGTTTCGTCATCTCCCCGGGCCTCTACAGCCAGCAGATTCCAGCGCTCACCCAGGACAATGTGAACAAGCCGTTCCGGGCCAACTCGCCCGCCGGCTTCAAGGCCGCGCGCGACTACGACATCGTCCACCAGGCGATGACGGAGCAGCGCCGCCGCGAGGCCCGCAGCGCGGTGCGCCCGGTGTACGACCTCAACCCGGCCGTGGTGGGCAATCTGCGCGCGTCCGTGCGCGCCGCCTTCGCCAGCGCGCGCGAGCACCTGGAAGAGGAGAAGGATGCCCGCACGGACGAGTCCGTGCCGGAGGAGGGCACGGCCAAGCGCCGCCGTGCCGTGCCGCTCACGCCCGAAGCCCTGGAGCGCCAGCGCCGCGACCGTGAGGAGATGCAGGCCCAGTTCCAGGAGCAGCTCTTCGGCCAGCGGGACGCGGGGCTGGAGCCGGAGGACTTCCAGGCGATCATCGCCAACGGCTTCTCGGAAGAGGCGGAGACCGCCACCCTGGTGCTGCTCGACCGCGCCTACCGTGCGGAGGGCAGCCAGGTGTACGTGGCCGGTTCGCGCGAGGAGCTGGTGCGTGAGGCGCCCCAGGGCCTCACCGTGCGCGACGTGCAGCACAAGAACGAGGAGACGCTGCCCGCGGGCGCCGCCCAGGTGGTGGACATGAAGGAGGCGCACCAGGAGATGGATCGCTTCGCCTCCGTGCCCGGCAACGTGCTGCCGGAGGCCCCGGCGGTGCAGCGCCGCGCGGTGTTGCGCATCGCCAAGCGGCTGGTCCGCCCCAGCCTGACCATCAACATCGCGGAGACGGACCTGCGCCGCCGGCTCGCGGGCGACGCGGTGAAGGACGCCGTCATCGCCATCAAGAAGGGCCAGCGCGTCATCGGCGACGGCGAGCTCGTCAACGAAACGCACCTCGTCATGCTGCGCGGGATGCGCGCGCAGACGGACCGCCTGGACCTGCTCCAGCTCCAGGTGGGCGGCACGGGCCTGGTGGCCCTGCTGGTGGTGTCCTTCTACGGCTTCTGCCGCGCGGCCTTCCGCCGCTTCCGCCCCACGCGCAAGGACGGCGTGCTGCTGGGCCTGTTGCTGGTGGGCCTATTGGGCCTGCTCCAGGTCTGGGTGTCCATCGCGGACGCGGTGCAGGACCGCTACACGGCGCTGCCCATCGAAGCGTTCTATTACGCCTTCCCGGTGGCGGCGGGCGCCATGCTGGTGCGCTTCATCCTCTCTCAGGAACTGGCGCTGTTCTTCGCCATGGTGTTCGCGTGCCTCGCGGGCGTGATGCTGGGCAACTCGCTGGCGTTCGGCATCTACACGCTGGTGGGCTCGCTGGTGGCGGCGGAGCGCATCGTCAAGGCGAAGGACCGCGTGGGCATCTTCCGCGCGGGCCTCGTCACCGGCATCGCCAACCTCATCGCCGTCCTGTTCCTGTTCCTCGTGGAGGGCAAGGGGCTGGCGGGGGACACGGTCGTCACGGCGCTGTGCGCGTTCTTCGGCACCGCGCTGGCCGTCCCGGTGATGGTGATGGCGCTGACGCCGCTCATCGAGGCCACGTTCGGCTACGCGTCGGACATCAAGCTCCTGGAGCTGGCGAACCTGAACCACCCGGCGCTCAAGGAGCTCATCGTCCAGGCGCCCGGCACGTACCACCACTCCATCATCATCGGCACGCTGGTGGAGAACGCGGCGGAGACCATTGGCGCGAACCCGCTGCTGGCGCGCTCGTGCGCGTACTACCACGACATCGGAAAGGGCCGGAACCCGCTCTACTTCGGGGAGAACCAGAAGGGGGAGAACCGGCACGACGGCCTGGCGCCCGCGATGAGCGCGGTCATCATCAAGCGCCACGTGACGGAAGGCCTGGAGATGGCCCGGCAGTACCGCCTGCCCAAGCTGGTGGCGGACGCCATCCCCCAGCACCACGGCACGCGCACGGTGGGCTTCTTCTTCCACAAGGCCCTGAAGGAGCAGGAGGGCAAGGAAGGCGCGCCCCCCATCGACGAGAGCATCTACCGCTACCCGGGCCCCAAGCCGCAGTTCCGCGAGGCGGCCCTGGTGATGATCGCCGACGCGGTGGAGGCCTCCACGCGCTCCATGCCGGACCCCACCAGCGCGAAGCTCCAGGCGCAGGTGCAGAAGATCATCAACATCATCTTCTCCGAGGGCCAGCTCGACGAGTGCGACCTGACGCTCAAGGACCTGAACCTCATCGCCCAGTCCTTCCTGCACACGCTGGAAGGCATCTACCACACGCGTCCCGTCTACCCGGCGGGCGCGATGGGTGGGGGCAAGGCCGGGGGCGCGCCGCTGATGATGGCGCCCGCGCCCGCGAAGTCTGACAAGGACACGAAGGTGCGAACGGCGGGCATGTCATGAGCCGCAAGGTGGAGGGCGTGAAGCTTCGCAAGGGCAAGGTGATTCCGCGCGACGACGGCAAGCGCATCGAGGAGTTCGTCGGCGTGGCCAGCACGCAGACGGAGTCCGCGTCCGTGGCGCGCATGCGGGCGCCGCCGGGCTGGAGCGAACCCGCGCAGACGCCGGAGTTCGACGAGGTGGTGCTCGTCCTCACGGGCGAGCTCACCCTCGTGGTGGACGGCAAGCGCGAACGGATTGGCGCGGGCGAGGTGGGCCTGGTGCCGCGCGGCAAGCGCGTCGTGTACCGCAACGACTCGCAGGGCGCGTGTGACTACTGGTCCGTCTGCGCGCCCGCGTTTCGCGTGGAGCTGGCCCACATCGAGAAGCCGGAGCCCAAGCCGAAGGCCTCGGACAACCAGGTGACGGTGCAGGTGGCGCACGGGCAGGGCGGGGACTACGAGCGCCTGCTCACCACCTGGGGCCGTGACTACCTGAAGCGCCTGGGGCTCACCGGCTGTGAGCTGTCGCTGTCGCTCGTGGGGGACCGGGCCATCCGCCGGCTCAACCGCACCTGGCGCCAGAAGGACAAGGCCACGGACGTGCTGTCCTTCCCCGCGGGGGACCAGCCCAAGGGTACGCCGGGCCCGCGCCCGCTGGGCGACGTGGTCATCTCCCTGGACACGGCGAAGCGGCAGGCGAAGGAGTACGGCCGCACGCTGGAGTCGGAGATGGGCCGCTACCTCGCGCACGGCCTGCTGCACCTGCTGGGGCATGACCATGAGAAGCCTCGCGACGCGAAGCGCATGGCCGCCCTGGAGGAGCAGCTGTTGGGCGAGCGGGGCATGGTGGCGGACTCGCTGACCATCGACTCGCGCGAACGCCGGGCGAAGCTCATCTGAATCCCCGCCGGGGGGCTTGCGGCCCCCCGTGCCTCCTTCCGGGTGCCCGACACCCGTCCGGCCCCGCCGTTGAGTCGGGGGCCGTGCGTGATAGGTAGTGGGCGCCCGCCTCCCGCGTGTTGGATGGAACGATGCCCCGCCTGTCGTCTCTCGTCGTCGCAAGCCTGTTGGGTCTTCTGCTGACCGCGTCCTCCGCGCGCGCCGCCTCGGTGCCGCCGTGGGGCACGGGTGAGAGCCGGGGCGAGGACCTGTCCATCTGGCTGGTGACCTTCAGCCCCGGCGATGACGTCTTCTCGTGGTGGGGCCACGGCTCGCTGGTGGTGGAGGACCGCGCCCGCCAGATGCAGCGGCTCTACAACTACGGGATGTATTCGTTCGACGACCAGACGGTGGTGCACTTCGCCAAGGGCCGCCTGGAGTTCTGGGTCGGTGAGTCGGGCGTCAACGGCACCTTCCGCTTCTACAAGTCGCTGGACCGCGACGTGCGCGTGCAGGAGCTCAACCTCACGCCGGAGCAGCGCGTGACGGTGGCGAAGAAGCTGGCGGACAACGTGCTGCCGGAGAACCGCGACTACCTCTACGAGCACTACAGCGACAACTGCGTGACGCGGCTGCGCGACATGATCGACGTGGCCGTGGGCGGCCGGCTGTCGGAGGCGGAGAAGGCCCCTGCCCGCATGACGCTTCGCGAGCACACGCGGCGCTACACGGCGGTGGGCCCGTCCCTGAGCTTCCTGCTCGACTTCATGATGAACGACTCCATCGACAAGCCCATCACCCGCCGCGAGGAGGCCTTCCTCCCGGATGAGCTGGAGCAGCAGGTGGCGGAGCTGAAGGTGCCGGGCACGGACGGCAAGCCGGTGTCGCTGGTGGCGAAGCAGTGGGACTACTACGCGTCGCCCACGCGCCCCCGGCCTCCCGCGCAGCCGCCGAACTTCGGCCCGTGGATCCTCGCGCTGGGCGTGCTCCTGGGTGGGGCCGCGTTGGGCCTGGCCGCGTGGGAGCGCAAGGGCAGCCGCGCGGCGCGCATCCTCCTGGGCCTGGAGAACGTGGTGGTGGGGCTGGTGCTGGGCATCCCCGGGCTGGCGCTCGTCATCATGTGGGTGGGCACGAACCACGTGGTGACGCACCACAATGAGAACCTCTTCTTCGCGAACCCGCTGACGCTCCTGGCCGTGCCGTACGGCCTGCGCCTCACCTGGAACAGCGCGAAGGCGCGCGCGCGGCTCAAGTGGGTGTGGGGCCTGCTCGTGGCGACGGGCGCGCTGGGGCTGGTGTTGAAGGTGCTTCCCTGGTTCGACCAGGACAACTGGCGCGCCATCGCGCTCATCCTGCCCATCTCCCTGGGCATGGCCGGTGCCTTCTGGCTGGACCGGCTCCGGGCGCTCGTGCCAGGAACGGCGCGCACGCCGCCCCGTCAGGATGCGCCGGTGTCGTCGCTCAAGGCCTCCTGAAACACCCCGGCATTCCCAACTGTTTCGATACGAAGGAGACGACGAACACCATGGCGAACGATTCGATGGAGAAGATCCACGCCCTGAAGGAGCGCCTCAACGCGCTCCGGGGGCATCTTTGACCTCGACCGCAAGCGGTCCCGCATCGCGCTGATTGAGCGTGACTCCACGCAGCCCGGCTTCTGGGATGACAACACCAAGGCCCAGGGGCTCCTGAAGGAGAAGTCCACGCTGGAGGCCAGCGTGGGCGCCTTCGACAAGACGATGCGCGGGCTGGACGACGCGCAGACGCTGCTGGAGCTGGCGGCGGAGATGAACGACGAGGCGAGCGCGCAGGAAGCGGAGGGCTCGCTCGCGTCGCTGGACGCGGAGGTCGCGAAGCTGGAGCTGGCGCGGATGCTCTCCGGGCCTCAGGACCGCAGCAACTGCTTCATGGACATCAACCCGGGCGCGGGCGGCACGGACTCCATGGACTGGGCCGCGATGCTCCTGCGCATGTACACGCGCTACGGCGAGACAAAGGGCTGGAAGGTCGAGATCAGCGACGCGCTGCCGGGCGAAGAGGCGGGCTTCAAGAACGTCTCCCTGCGCATCGAGGGCGAGAACGCCTACGGCTATCTCAAGGCGGAGGTGGGCGTGCACCGGCTCGTGCGCATCAGCCCCTTCGACGCCAACGCGCGCCGGCAGACGGCGTTCGCGTCCGTGGACGTGTACCCGGAGGTCGACGACAGCATCCAGATTGACCTGCCGGAGAAGGACTACGAGTTGAAGTTCATCCGCGGCAGTGGCGCGGGTGGCCAGAAGGTCAACAAGACGTCGTCTACGGCCCAGCTGCGGCACCTGCCCACGGGCATCATGATCACCTGCCAGACGGAGCGCTCGCAGTCGGCCAACAAGGACATGGCCTTCCAGATCTTGCGCGGCCGCCTGTACGAGCTGGAGATGAAGAAGCGCGATGCCGAGCGCGACGCGGCGGAGGCGGCGAAGAAGGACATCTCCTTCGGCTCGCAGATCCGCAGCTACGTGCTGGCGCCGTACCGCATGGTCAAGGACCTGCGCACCGGCGTGGAGACGGGCAACGTGGACAAGGTGCTGGACGGCGACCTGGATGAGTTCGTCACCGCACAGCTGCTGGGCGTGAAGAACCCCAACCGCAACGCCTCCGCGGACTAAGGCGCCGGCCCTGTCCGGACGCATCCCACCCCTCCCGGGCCTTTGGGTCCGGGAGGGGTTTTTCATGCCCGGGAACCTTTTTCCCGGACCCGGTGTCAGGGGGCGGGGCAGGGTGGTGCGGTAGGATGTGGTGGGCCCACACGGGCGGGAGGCACGGTGTCACCGGGCGGAGTGCTCGACGTCGGACAGCAGCCCCTGGCCACCGAGGCCGGTTCCGACGCGCGCCGCGAGGAACAGGCGCTGCTCGTCCGGCTGCGGCGCGGGGACCCGGAGGCCTTCGAGTCCCTGGTGCGCGAACACCAGGACCGCCTCTACGACTTCTGCTTCCGCATGCTGGGCGACCGCGAAGAGGCCCACGACCTGGTGCAGGAGATCTTCGTCAGCGTGCACCAGCACATCCGGCGCTTCCGCGAGGATGCGCGCCTGTCCACCTGGCTGTTCCGCGTCTCCAAGAACCACTGCCTCAACCGGCTGAAGTACCTCCAGCGCCGGGGCCGCGGCCGCTCGGAGGTCTATGACGAGGTGAGCGCCGCCGCCATCGCCGAGGGCGGGGGTGCCCCGCCGCAGCCGGACGCCGCCCTGGACGCGGCGCGGGAGCGGGCCCGGGTGCAGCGGGCCATTTCCCAACTGGACCCCGATGCGCGCATGCTGGTGGCGCTGCGAGACATCGAGGGCCTGAGCTACGACGAGATTGTCGACATCACCGAGCTGCCCGAGGGAACCGTGAAGAGCCGGCTCCACCGGGCACGCGAGAAGCTGGCGGACCTGCTGGGGCGCTTCGAACCATGAGCGGCCTCATGCGGAGGGGAACGGACTTGGAACCGCGATTGGATCACCGCGAGGCGAGGGCGCTGTTCCTGGCGCTCGCCGACGAAGAGTTGCCCGCCCCCCAGGAGCAGGCGGTGCGCAGCCACCTGGACGGCTGCGAGGAATGCCGCCAGGGGTGGGACCGGTACGCCCGCACGGTGGAGCGCGTGCGCTCGGTGGATCGGGAGAGGGCCCCGCCCGCGCTCGCGACGCTCGTGGCGGGCCGCATCCGCCGCCAGCGCCGCTTCGGCCTGCGCGGCCTGCACCTGGCCCATGCCAACCACCGCTTCCCGGTGGAAATCCTCATCCCGCTGCTCCTGGCCGCGGCAGTGGGGGCATTTCTTTTGATGTCTTCCTGAAGCCACGCCCTTGATGCGTTGCGTACTGGGGGCCGCTTGGCTAGCGTGCCGCGCCTTTCAAAAGAGCGCGTCATGGCCGAGACCGATAACAAGACCCCCCCAGGTGAGAAGAGCGGCGAAGCGGCGGATCTCGGCTCCAAGGAGCAGGAGATCTACCAGCAGCGGTTGGACAAGGCCGCGAAGTGGCGCGAGGCCGGCTTCAACCCCTACGGCAACGGCTACGCCCCCCAGCACCGGGCGGCGGACATCCTGGCCACGCACGCGAACCACTCCATGGAGGACCTGGAGAAGGACGCGCCCGTCTACGACGTCGCGGGCCGCATCGTGGCCATGCGCTCGTTCGGCAAGGCGGCCTTCATCAAGCTGCGCGACCGCTCCGGAGAGATTCAAGCGCACGTGAAGAAGGACGCGCTGGGGGACCTCTAT
This sequence comes from Corallococcus carmarthensis, assembly GCF_003611695.1. GTDB lineage: Bacteria > Myxococcota > Myxococcia > Myxococcales > Myxococcaceae > Corallococcus > Corallococcus carmarthensis. Next base: position 11,973 of record NZ_RAWE01000071.1, read on the forward strand.
GAGGTCTTCAAGCAGTGCGACCTGGGCGACTTCGTCGCGGTGCAGGGCCCCATCTTCCGCAGCAAGACGGGGGAGCTGTCCCTGTCGGCCACGAAGTTCGTGCCCCTCACCAAGTCCCTGCGCCCCATGCCGGAGAAGTGGCACGGCCTCACGGACGTGGAGATCCGCTACCGCCAGCGCTACCTGGACCTCGTCTCCAACCCGGACGTGAAGCAGGTCTTCCTGAAGCGCAGCAAGCTGGTGAAGTTCATCCGGAGCTTCCTCGACGGGCGGGACTTCGTCGAGGTGGAGACCCCGATGATGCACCCGCTGGTGTCGGGCGCGGCGGCGCGGCCGTTCGTCACGCACCACAACACGTACGACATCGACCTCTTCATGCGCATCGCGCCCGAGCTCTATCTGAAGCGGCTCGTGGTGGGCGGCATGGAGCGCGTCTACGAAATCAACCGCAACTTCCGCAACGAGGGCGTGAGCACCCGGCACAACCCGGAGTTCACGATGCTGGAGTTCTATCAGGCGTACGCGACGTACGAGGACCTGATGGACCTCACGGAGGAGATGCTCTCCGAGGCCTCCCGCCACGTCACCGGCGACTCCAAGGTGAAGTACGGCGAGCACGTCATCGACTTCGGCAAGGGCTGGAAGCGCATCCCCATGCCGGAGGCCATCCGGGAAGCTGTCCCCAGCCTGTCCGACAAGGACATGGTGGACGTGGACCGCCTGCGTCACGAACTGCTCAAGACGGTTCACTCGGAGGTGGAGCGCCGCGCCGTGGACGCCATGAACCACGGTGAGCTGGTGGGCGCCCTCTTCGAGGCCCACGTCGAGCACACGCTCATCCATCCCACCTTCATCACCCAGTATCCCACCGCCGTCTCCCCGCTCGCCCGCCGCAACGACCAGAACCCGGAAATCACGGACCGGTTCGAGCTCTTCGTCGCGGGCCGGGAAATCGCCAACGCCTTCTCCGAATTGAACGACCCGCTGGACCAGAAGGGCCGCTTCCAGGCCCAGCTGGACGCGAAGCAGCGGGGCCAGCAGGAGACGATGGACTACGACGAGGACTACATCCGCGCCCTGGAACACGGCATGCCGCCCACGGCAGGTGAAGGCATCGGGATTGATCGCGTCGCCATGTTGTTCACGGACGCCGCCAGCATCCGCGACGTGATTCTTTTCCCCCTCCTCAAGCCGCTGGCGAAGTAGCCACGAGGCCTCGTGCACCCCGCCGAACGGCAGACCGACTATCGCTGGCCCTTCCTATGGGCCGGCGCCCTCGTGGCACTCGTGGGAGCCATCCTCCTGGGGGTGGCCATCTCCGAGTCCGAGGCGTGGGCCGAGGTGGCCGGCGCCCTGGGCCTCTCCTTCGTGGGGTGGGGCGGGCTCGTCCAGTCCTTCGACGCCGGGGCGCTCGCCCTGGGCGCCCAGAAGGCCGGAGCCGTGGCCGGCCCCAAGATGCTGGTGGCCGGGACGCTCGTCTGGCTGGCGGGCTGGGGCCTCATCGCCACGGGCATCCGCCGCTCGCCGGCTTCCGAGGAAGGGCCCAGCCCCGCCGCGGGTGCACCCCTGTACCCCCGCCTGGCGCGCTACCGGGACTTCTACTGGAGCACGCTCGGCGCCTACGGCGGCGGCATCCTCCTGGCGGAGCTGGTGCTGCTGCTCCTGCAGACCGTCCTCTCCAGCGGCGTGCCGTCGGACCTGGGCGGCGCGGCGCGTGAGGCCAGCGGGGGCCTGTCGCTGCCCCCCACCATCGCCTTCGCCATCGCGTTCATCGTGAGCATGGCCGTGTCGTTCGCGTCCGGCTTCGTGGGCGCGTCCCGGGCGCAGCGGCTGTCGTTCCCGGAAGCCACCATCGGCGTGTTCTACCTGGGCCTGCCGGTGCCCATCCTCCTGTCGCTGATGGAGCGGGTGCCGTCGCTCCAGCTCGCGCTGGGCTACCGGCTCCGGGAGGTGACGTACGTCGCGGGGCTCATCGGCCGGCCGGAGCTGGCGTACTGGCTCGTCTTCGCCGCGCTGGTGCTGGCGCTCATCCTGGGCATCAACACGGGCTTCATCGCGGCGGGCAGCGGCCGGGTGGACCTGCGGCTGGGCTTCGAGCTCTTCGTCGCGCGCCGCCACGTGGCGGTGTTCCGTCCGTCGCTGCTGCTGGGCGCGCTCGCGGTGCTGATGTTCGGCATCATCCCGCCGCTCATCGTCTATTTCATCATCCGCGGGGCGGAGGCCGCCGTGGAGCGCACGCGCGTGAAGGCCCTGGGCCTGGCGGATCCGCTCGCCGCCGCGTCCGCGCAGCACCGGATGAAGCTCCATGAGCAGTCGCCCACCATGATGATGACCGCGCTGTCGGTGGGCGGCGTGGGCGTGGGCGTGATGGCGCTCATCATCGTGCTCAGCGTGATGAGCGGCTTCGAGGCCGACCTCCAGCAGAAGATCCTGGGCACCAACGCGCACGCGGTGGTGTCCCGCTACGCCGGGGACCTGCCGGACTACGACAAGGTGATGCAGCAGGTGAAGCGCGTGCCCGGCGTGGTGGGCCAGACGCCCTTCATCATCAACCAGGTGATGATCGCCTCGGAGGGCAACGTCGACGGCGTCATCATCAAGGGCATCGACCCGAAGTCGGTCGGCTCGGTGACGGATCTGCCGCAGAACATCCTGCCCGGCGGCGACCTGGACCACCTGGAGCAGCCCGCCCGGATCCTCCCCAGCAGCGCGGTGGAGGACGGGGAAGGGAAGAAGGACGCCGCGGAGGAGGACCCCATCATCGGCAAGGCCTCCAAGCCCGCGAAGCCCACGGTGCTCCCGGGCATCATCATCGGCCGCGAGCTGGCCGCCTCCCTGCGCGTGGTGGTGGGGGACCGGGTGAACGTCGTGTCTCCTCTGGGCACGGAGCTGGGCCCCTCGGGCCCCATCCCCAAGAGCCGCGCGTTCCGGGTGGCGGGCGTCTTCTACTCGGGCATGTACGAGTACGACTCCAAGTTCGTCTACATCCTGCTGAAGGAAGCGCAGGACTTCTTCGCGGTGAAGGGCGCCACCGGCATCGAACTGAAGGTGGCGGACATCGACGACGCGCGCCGCATCTCCAACCAGGTGGTGCGCGTGCTGGGCGGCTATCCCTACCGCGCGCGCGACTGGGGGGAGATGAACAAGAACCTCTTCTCCGCGCTGCGCCTGGAGAAGCTGGTGATGGGCATCATCCTGTCCATCATCATCATCGTCGCCGCGGGCCTCATCGTCGCCACGGTCATCATGCTGGTGCTGGAGAAGCGGAAGGAAATCTCCGTCCTCAAGGCGCTGGGCGTCCCGGACGGCGGCATCGTGAAGATCTTCCTCGCCGAAGGGCTCCAGATTGGCGTGGCCGGCGGCGTGCTGGGCCTGTTCTCCGGGCTCGCGTGGTGCCTCTTCATCGAGAAGGTCGGCATCAAGCTGGATCCGGAGGTCTATTACATCCCCGCGCTGCCGGTGCGCATCGAACCGGTGCAGACGGCGCTGGCGGTGGTCATCGCGGTGCTCGTCACCTACCTGGCGTCCATCTACCCGGCCCTCAAGGCGAGCAGCGTGGAACCGGTGGAAGGTCTGAAGGCAGAGTAGCCATGGCGCTGTTGTCCATCCGCAACGTCTTCAAGAGCTACTTCCTGCACGGCAAGCGCATTGACGTGCTGCGCGGCGTGTCGCTGGACATCAACGCCGGCGAGCTCATCTCCATGATTGGCGCGTCCGGCGCGGGAAAGAGCACCTTCCTGCACGTGCTGGGCACGCTGGACGCCCCCGCCGCCGGTGAAGTCCTCTTCGACGGCCGGTCCGTCTTCTCCATGAACGACGCGGAGATCGCCGAGTTCCGCAACCGCACCATCGGCTTCGTCTTCCAGAGCCACTACCTCCTGCCGGAGTTCACCGCGCTGGAGAACGTGGCCATGCCCGCGCTCATCCAGCGCAAGGACCGCGGCCCCGCCTACGCCTACGCCCGGGAGCTGCTGGAGCGCGTGGGCCTGGGCAGCCGTGTGGATCACCGCCCCGGCGAGCTGTCCGGCGGCGAGGCCCAGCGCGTGGCCCTGGCGCGCGCGCTGGTGCTCAAGCCCGCGGTCCTGCTCGCGGACGAGCCCACCGGCAACCTGGATCCCACGACAGGCGAGGGCATCCACCAGCTGCTCCGGGACGTCAACCGGGACCTGGGCATCACCGCCGTCGTCGTCACGCACAACGAGACGCTTGCTCGCTCCATGCCCCGCCGCCTCAGACTGGCCGGCGGGCAGGTGTCGGAGGCCTGATGGCCGCTCGCTTTTGGATTGAGGGGGCCTCCCCCCATCCCGTACATTGCCCCGCCTTTTCCTGGCCGGACTGCACTTGAGGCTCACCGTTCTGCGCAAGTCATTGCTCCCGCTGCTGGCGGTCGCCCTGTGGGCGCTCGGGCCCGTTTCCGCCTACGCCCAGGTGGACGCGGGTTCGCCCGTCGTCGTCCCCCCGTCCACCACCCCCGCCACGCCCGTGCTGCCTCCGGACGCGGGCACCCCCACGGGCGCTGACGCGCCGCTGGCCACCTCTCCGGACGACGAGGACACCAACGTGTCCCCCTCGGACCGCGTGGTGGAGGTCCGCATCGAGGGCAACCGCCGCGTGGAGTCGGAGGCCATCCGCCGCGTCCTGCGCACCCAGGTCGGTGACCCGCTCACCCGCACCGCGGAGGACCTCCGCGCCATCTGGGCCCTGGGCTACTTCACGGACGTGCAGCTGCTCGCGCAGCGCATGGCCAACGGCATCGCGTACGTGGTGCGCGTGGCGGAGCGGCCCACCATCCGCGCCGTGCAGCTCCAGGGCAACGAGGAACTCAGCGCGGACGACCTGAAGGAACAGCTGGAGCTCAAGGCCGGCACCATCCTCGACATCGAGGCCGTGCGCGCCACGCAGAAGAAGATTCAAGAGAAGTACGTCGAGAAGGGCTACTTCCTGGCGGAGGTGACGTACCGGCTGGATCCGGTGGAGGGCGGCGCCGCGGTCAACGTCGTCTACGTCATCAACGAGCACTCGAAGGTGATGGTGAAGCAGATCATCCTCCAGGGCGCGGAGAAGGTGTCCCCGGAGGAGCTCAAGGCGACGATGATCACGAAGGAGGGTGGCTTCCTGTCCTTCTTCACCGGCGAGGGCACCTACCGCGAGGAGGCCTTCCAGCGCGACCTCGCCGTCATCCAGATCGCCTACTACGACCGCGGCTTCATCAACGTGCGCGTGGACAAGCCCACCGTGCAGCTGTCCGCGGACAAGCGCGACATCTACATCACCCTGCACATCACCGAGGGTGAGTCGTACGACATCGGGAAGATCGACTTCGCGGGAGACCTGGAGCGCCCGCCCGCGGAGCTGCTGACGCTGATGAAGTCGCGTCCGAAGGAGCGCTTCAACCGCGGCCAGCTCTCCACGGACATCTCCGCCATCTCCGACGTGTACTTCGACAAGGGGTACGCGTACGCCAACATCAACCCCGTCACCTCCGTCAACGCGGAAGACCGGACGGTGGACCTCACCTTCGACATCCAGAAGGGCCCGCTCGTCAACATCGAGCGCATCGACGTCGTCGGCAACACGAAGACGCGCGACAAGGTCATCCGCCGCGAGCTGCGCGTCTACGAAGGCGAGCTCTACAACGGCACCGGCGTGAAGCGCAGCCGCGAGCGCGTCACCGCGCTGGGCTTCTTCGAGACCGTCGAAATCACCCAGCACCCGGGCAGCTCCGACAACGCCATCGTGTTGCAGGTGGAGGTGAAGGAGAAGGCCACCGGCACCTTCCAGGTGGGCCTGGGCTTCTCCAACGTGGAGAACTTCATCTTCACGGCCCAGGTGTCGCAGAACAACTTCCTCGGCTGGGGCCAGAGCGTGTCCGCGTCCGCGCAGATTTCCGGCCTGCGCTCCCTGGTGCAGCTGTCGTTCTACGACCCGTACTTCCTGGACACGAACTACCTGCTGTCCGCGGAGTTCTTCCGCGTCCAGGCGGACTACGAAGGCTTCATCCGCAACTCCACGGGCGGCACCATCTCCCTGGGCCGCCAGCTGGTGGACGACGTGCTGGCCACCGTCGGCTACTCGCGTGAGTACGTGGACGTGCAGGCGGGGCAGGGCATTGGCGCGGTGCTGCTCGCCAACCAGTTCCAGTCCGGCGTCACCAGCGCGCTGCGCCTGTCTGTGTCCTTCGACCGGCGCGACAACCGCCTCTTCCCGTCGCGCGGCTTCATCCACTACGGCTCGGTGGAGACGGCGCCCTCGTTCCTGGGCGGCACGTTCCTCTTCAACCGCTACACCGCCTACTCGCGCCTGTACTTCCCCCTGCCGCTGGGCTTCGTCTTCAAGACGAACGCCACGCTGGGCTACGTGCAGCAGCTGGACTCCAGCAAGCCGCTGCCCATCAGCGAGCTCTACTACGTGGGCGGCATCAACACGATCCGCGGCTACTACCTGCGCAGCATCAGCCCCACGCTGCTCGTGCCGCGCGCGGACAACCCGGACGCCAACGTCACCGAGTTCCGGGTGGGCGGCAACAAGCAGCTCATCTTCAACTTCGAACTGGAGTTCCCCATCTTCGAGAAGGCCGGCCTGCGCGGCGTGCTCTTCTACGACGCGGGCAATGCCTTCGGCTCCAACGAGAAGTTCTTCGAGGACCGGCAGGACAAGCTGCCCCTGGGCCTCTTCCACTCCGCGGGCTTCGGCTTCCGCTGGTTCTCGCCCATCGGGCCCCTGCGCTTCGAGTGGGGCATCCCGCTGACCAAGCGGCCTTCGGACGACCCCATCCTGTTCGAGTTCACGATCGGTAACTTCTTCTGATAGGCATTGACCCCAAGGCCTTCCTGGCCCATTCGCCTCCGCCCTGCCCGGGCGGAAGTGAACAGGCCGGGCGGGTGGACGTCGGAGCCTGCAGCACCTTTTCCGAGGAGCCGTAACCCATGTCGCTTCGAAGCACCCTGGCGGCCGCCGCCGCTGTCCTGTCGCTCGCCCTCCCGGTTGCCGCTTCGGCCGCCGAACTCAAGGTGGCCTACGTCGACCTTCAGCGCGTGCTGCTGGAGGTGGATGACGGCAAGGCCGCCAAGGCCCGTCTCCAGAAGTGGCTGGAGGACCGCCAGAAGGAGATCGACAAGGAGCAGGACACGCTCCGCAAGGAGAAGGAGACCCTGGACAAGCAGGCCAGCGCCATGAGCGAGGCCACGCGCACCCAGAAGGCCACCGAGCTCCAGAAGAAGGTGATGGAGCTGGCGCAGAAGTACGAGCGCAGCCGCGCCGAGGCCGCCAACAAGGAGCGCCAGGAGATGGAGCCCATCGTCAACCGCATCGACCAGGTCATCGCGTCCATCGCGGAGCGGGACGGCCTGGGCATGGTGCTGGACAAGCGCGACTCCGGCATCGTCTTCGCGCTGTCCCAGTACGACATCTCCAACGAGGTCGTGCGCAGCTACAACAACAGCGCGGCCAAGAAGCCCGCGGCGCCGGTGGCCAAGGACGCCCCGGTCAAGAAGTAGGCAACTGGACTCCCCCGTGCCATCCGCATCGAACGCGCACCGGCTGGGGGACATCGCCACCCATGTCCGGGGTGAGCTCCTCGGCGACCCCGGACTGCTCGTCCATGGCCTGAACGGCCTGGAGGAGGCAGCACCGGGGGAGGTGTCGTTCTACGGCAACCCCCGCTACCGCAAGCAGTTCGAGGCCACCCGCGCCTCGGCGGTGCTGGTGGGGAGGGATGCCCCCGCTCGCGACGGCGTGGCCCTGGTGCGGGTGCCCAACCCGCACCTGGCCTACGCGAAGCTCCTCGCCCTGTTCCATCCGGCCACGCGGCCCCCCGCGGGCATCCACCCGGCCGCCCACGTCCACCCGGAGGCCACGGTGCACCCGGAGGCCACGGTGAAGGCCGGCGCGGTGGTGGAGAAGGGCGCCCACGTTGGCGCCCGCACGGTGCTGCACCCCGGCGCCTACGTGGGTGAAAGCGCGCGCGTCGGTGATGACTGCGTGCTCTACCCGCACGCCACGGTGCGTGAAGCGTGCGTGGTGGGCTCGCGCGTCATCCTCCACGCCTCATCGGTGGTGGGCGCGGACGGGTTCGGCTTCGCCTTCGACGCGGAGGGCGACGACGGCCCCCGGCACTTCAAGATTCCCCAGGTGGGCATCGTCCGCATCGAGGACGACGTGGAAGTGGGCGCCTGCACCTGCATCGACCGCGCGACGGTGGGTGAAACGGTGGTGGGCCAGGGAACGAAGCTCGACAACCTGGTGCAAATCGCCCACAACGTGCGCGTGGGGCCGCTGGCGCTCATCTGCGCGCAGGCGGGCGTGTCGGGTTCGGCGGAGGTGGGCACCGGCGTGGTGCTCGCGGGGCAGGTGGGCGTGGTGGGGCACATCCGCGTGGGTGACCTGGCCAAGGTGGGCGCGCAGTCCGGCGTCGCCCATGACGTTCCAGACGGACAGGTCGTCAGCGGCAGCCCCGCCATCCCCCACAAGGAATGGCTGCGCGCCAGCGCCGCGTCGGGGCAGCTGGCGGACCTGCTCAAGGAAGTGCGTGCCCTTCGCAAGAGGGTGGAGCTGTTGGAGAAGGAGAAGGGCGGATGATGGACATTGGCGAGATCCAGGCGCTGCTGCCGCACCGCTACCCGTTCCTCCTGGTGGACCGGGTGGTGGAAATCGTGCCGGGCCAGAAGCTCACGGCCTACAAGAACGTCACCATCAACGAGCCCTTCTTCAACGGCCACTTCCCGGGGCATCCGGTGATGCCGGGCGTGCTCATCCTGGAGGCGCTTGCCCAGGCCACGGCCATCCTTGCGTATAAGACGGAAGCCATGGACCCGACGCGGCTCGTCACGTACCTGATGGGCGTGGACAACGCGCGCTTCCGCAAGCCGGTGGTGCCCGGGGACAGGCTTCAGCTGGACATCGAAGTCATCCGCCACAAGGGCGCCATCTGGAAGACGAAGGGCCTGGCGTCGGTGGATGGCACCAAGGTGGCGGAAGGGGAGTTCCTCGCCACCGTGGTGGACAAGAACAAGGCCGCCAAGGGCGACGAGAGCGCGGCGCCGTAGGGCGCGTCACACGCGCTGCTGAGGAGAGAAGGACATGGCGCAGGTTCATCCCACCGCGGTCGTCCATCCGGGAGCCCGGCTCCACGACACCGTGGAGGTGGGGCCGTTCTCGGTCATCGGGCCCCAGGTCGTCATCGGCGCGGGCACCCGCATCGGGCCGCACGTCGTCATCGAGGGCCGCACCACGCTCGGGGAGCGCAACCACCTCTTCCAGTTCTGTTCGGTGGGCGCGGCGCCCCAGGACTTGAAGTACGCGGGCGAGGACACGGAGCTCGTCATTGGTGACGAGAACCAGATCCGCGAGTTCGTCACGGTGAACCTGGGCACGGTGGCCGGCGGCGGCGCCACGCGCCTGGGCCACCGCAACCTGCTGCTCGCCAACAGCCACATCGCGCACGACTGCATCGTGGGCAATGAAGTGCTCCTCGCCAACGGGGCCGCGCTCGCGGGCCACGTGACGGTGGAGGACGCGGTGAAGATTTCGGGCCTCGTCGCGGTGCACCAGTTCACCCGGCTGGGGCGCTACGCGTTCATCTCCGGCGGCTCCATGGTCACCATGGACGTGCCCCCCTACTGCACCGTGCAGGGGGACCGGGCCACGCTGGTGGGCCTGAACACCGTGGGCCTGGAGCGCGGCGGCTTCACCGAGGAGCAGATTGGCCGTGTGAAGGAGGCCTACCGCATCCTCTTCCGCTCCAAGCTGGGCTTGCAGGAGGCGCTCGCGCAGCTTCGCGGGGAGCTCTCCGGCCACCCGGAAGTGGAGCACCTGGTGCGGTTCGTGGAGACGAGCAAGCGCGGCGTCACGCGCTAGGCCCGTTCGCGCGGAAGAAGCCGCAGGAGAAACGGAGCGGAGCGGGTGGATCGCATCGGGCTCATCGCCGGGAACGGCCAGCTTCCCTTCCTCTTCGCGCGGGCCGCCCGTGCGCGTGGCCTGGAGGTGGTGGTGGCCGCGCACCGGGGAGAGACGGACCCGGCGCTGGAGCAGGAGGTCGGCCACTTCGCCTGGGTGCGCGTGGGGCAGGTGGGCCGCATCCAGAAGGTGTTCCTCCAGGCGGGCGTCACCCGGGCGGCCATGGCGGGCGGCATCGGCCGCGTGCGCGCGCTCAAGGAGGCCCGGCCAGACCTGGGCGCGGTGCGCATCATCTCCCGCCTGCGCAGCTTCCGGGACGACGCGCTCTTGCGCGCGGTGGCCGCGGACTTCGAGTCCCGCGGCATCACCATCATCGCGCCCACGGACTTCCTGGGCGAGGTGCTCTGCCCCGAAGGGCACCTGGCCGGCCCCGCGCTGAAGCCCGCGCAGGAGAAGGACGTGGCCCTGGGCCGCGAGGTGGCGGTGCTCCTGGGGCAGGCGGACGTGGGCCAGACGGTGGTGGTGCGCGACGGCCACGTGCTCGCCCTGGAGGCCGTGGAGGGCACCGACGAGACCATCCGCCGGGGCGCGAAGCTGGGCGGCCCGGGCGCCGTGGTGGTGAAGCGCTGCAAGCCGGAGCAGGACCTGCGCTTTGATTTGCCCGCCGTGGGCCCGCGCACGCTGGAGGTCATGGCGGAGGTGGGCGCCCGGGTGCTGGCGCTGGAGGTAGGGCGCACGGTGCTGTTGGACGCACCTGCCCTCTTCGCGGGGGCCACCGCGCGCGGCATCACCCTGGTGGGCGTGCGGTAGGCTCGGGAATCCGTTTCCCCGGGATGGGGTTGCCTCTCCACCTCTTCCCGCGACGCCGAGGCCGACGCCGCATGTCCGTTCGACTCCTACCTCTCGTGGTCCTGCTGGGCCTGCCGCTTCCCGCCTTCGCGGAGGCCATCCGGGTCTCGCTGGAGGGCCGCGCGGCCCTGGGTGAGGGTGTGCCCACGCTGGTCATCCACATCGACGAGCCCATCTCCGGCTTCGAGGTGAAGCTCAAGCGCAGCGACGGCAAGACGGTGGAGCTCAAGGGGGGCGGCAAGCCGGGCATCACCCGCCGCGTCGCCCTGGAGCAGCCAGAAGGGAAGTTCCACTACGAGGGCGAGCTGACGGTGCAGTTCCCGGACGCGGAGCCGGGCGCCATGCCGCTCGCCTTCGACACGGAGCTGTACGGCCCGCTGAAGATGGAGGTGCGCCGCGAGGACGTGGACGTGCCCGGCCGCAAGCTGCGCTTCACGCTGTCCCGCGCGGCCGCGAAGACGGAAGTCACCGTGTTGATGGACACCGGCAAGACGGCCTTCGCGGGCGACGTGGACTTCAAGGGCGCGCCCGCGGGCACGCCCCTGGAGGTGAAGTGGATGCCGGCGGAGGGCAAGGTGATGCGCATCCGCCTGCGCGCCTACGACACCTCCGACTTCTACACCGGCGTGGACCTCTACCCGTGGCAGGTGGACATCCCGCATGAGGAAGTGACCTTCGCGTCCGGCCGCTCGGATGTTCCCCCGGCGGAGAAGGGCAAGCTGGACGCCAGCTACAAGGGCATCACGGACGCGCTGAACAAGTATGGGCGCTGGGCGTCGCTGCGCCTGTACGTGCTCGGGCACACCGACACGGTGGGCAGCACGGACGACAACCGCGAGCTGTCGCTCAAGCGGGCGAAGAGCATCGCGTCCTACTTCCGCCAGCGCGGCTTGAAGGTGCCAGTGTTCTACGAGGGCTTTGGTGAGCAGTCCCCGGCGGTGCCCACGCCGGACGAGACGGCGGAGGCGGGGAACCGTCGCGCCGAATACATCATCGCGGTGGAGGACCCGTCCTTGACGAACGCGCCCTTCACCCCTCGCTGGCGCAAGCCTTGAGGTGTCACATGGTGGAATTTCCCCGCATCCGTTGGGCGCTCGCCGTGGCGGGCCTGGGCTTCATGGGGACGATGGGCTGCGTGCGCACCGTGCCGTATGCGCAGCGCATGGAGGCCGAGGACGAGAAGTGCACGCTCCTCCAGGCGCTGATGCGCCAGCCCGCGCCCGCGCAGGCCATCCAGAATTTCGTGGCGGAGGGCAAGGAGGAGAAGGCCCCCGTGGTCGTCTACGTGCGCCGGCCGGAGGACGCCACGCTGGAGCGCTTCTTCACCGGCGAGCCCCGGTGCGCGGACGACTCGTTCAAGGTCGTGCAGGAGAACGTGGTGGACGCGGTGGTGGTGTACCTGCAGGAGGTCCAGGGCGGCTACGCGTACGACGCGCAGCGCTCCAGCCCGGAGCACCTCACCATGGACGGCCGTCCTCAGGGCACCGTGCGCAAGGACGGCACCGTGTGGGTTGCGGGCGCGGACGCTATTTGAGCAGGTCCTTCGCCCCGTCCGCGATGAACTGCACCGCGATGGCGGCCAGGATGAGGCCGGACACGCGCTCCAGGATGGCGACGCCGGACTGACGCAGCACCCGCTGCACCAGGCTGGACGCGTTGAGGATGAAGTAGGTCGCGGTGAAGGTCAGCACCACCGCGGCCACCACCGGCAGCGCGGAGACGAAGGACGTCCCGGAGCGCGCCATCAGCACCATGGCGGTCGCGATGGCGCCCGGCCCCGCGAGCAGCGGAATGGCCAGCGGGACGATGGCCACGTCATCCTTCACCACGCCTTCTTCCTCTTCCGTGGGGCTGGTGCGCGTGGAGGACGGGCGGGCTCGCAGCATGTCCAGGGAGGTGATCAGCAGCAGGATGCCGCCCGCCACGCGGAAGGCACCCAGCGACACCGCGAACACCTGGAAGATGACCCGGCCGAAGACGGCGAAGAACAGCATCATCCCGCACGCCACCAGACAGGCGCGCAGGGCGGTGCTGCGGATCTGCTGCTTGGTGTCCCCCGCCGTCATCGCCAGGAACAGCGGCACGACGCCAATCGGGTCCACCACGAAGAAGATGGCGGACAGCGACACGAGGAAGGTGGACACCACGGCGGACATCGTCATGGCGGCTAGACCGTGAAGCGCAGCTTCCACACCATGCCCAGCGCTTCGACGAAGATCTTCTTGTTCATCTTCGAGTGCCCCACGCGCCGGTCCTCGAACACGATGGGGACCTCGCGCACGGTGAAGCCCTTGCGCAGGGTGCGGTAGGTCAATTCAATCTGGAACGCGTACCCGGTGCTGCGCACCTCATCCAGGTTGATGCTCTCCAGCACGCGGCGGTTGAAGCACTTGAAGCCGCCGGTGAGGTCGCGCACGTCCACGCCCAGGATGCTGCGTGCGTAGAGCGAACCGCCCCGGCTGATGATCTTCCGGCCCACGCCCCAGTTCACCGTGCCGCCGCCTGCGACGTAGCGCGAGCCCAGCACCAGGTCCGCGCCGCCTTCGGCCGCGTCCAGGAAGGTGGGCAGGTAGCGCGGGTCGTGGCTGAAGTCCGCGTCCATCTCCAGGATGAACGTGTAGCCCTCGGCCAGGGCCCAGCGGAAGGCGGCCAGGTACGCGCGGCCCAGGCCCTCCTTCTTCTCGCGGTGGAGCACGCGCACGCGCGGGTTCTTCGCGGCCAGCTCGTCCGCGAGCTGTCCCGTCCCGTCGGGCGAGTTGTCGTCGACGACGAGGATGTCCACACGGGGGTCCGCCGCCAGCACCGCCTGGGTGATGGGGCCGATGTTGTCCCGCTCGTTGTAGGTGGGGATGCAGACAAGCGCACGGTTCATGACCCGGCGGACATACCCCAAACCCGGCGCTGGAACAGCAGAACCCGCGCCAACCCGGTCGGTTCTCCGCCTCAGGCGACAGCGGGCGGGGGCAACAGCTCCAGCACCGTCTGGGCCGCGCGGTGGGCGGCTCCCACCTCGCCCAGGCGCCCGCGCACCTCCGCCAGGCCCTGGACCATGGCGTCGCGAGGCTCACCCGGCAGCCACACGCGCCGCACCTCGGCGGCGATGTTCTCCGGCGTCATGTCCCCCTGGAGCAGCTCCGGCACCACGCGCCGGCCGGCCAACAGGTTGATGAGCGACACGAAGGCCACCTTCAACATCATCCGGCCCACCCAGTACGTCACCAGCGACACGCGGTAGACGACGACCAGGGGCCGCTCCATCAGCCCCGCCTCCAGCACCGCCGTGCCAGAGGCCACCACCGCGGCGTCGCTCGCGCCCACGACCTCCGGGGCGCGCCCGTCCACCAGCACCGGCGTCACGCCGCTGCCCTCGAAGCGGGAGGTGATCTCCTCCTTCGCGATGGTGGGCGCCACCGGCACCACGACCTGGAGCCCCGGCCGCTCGGAGGCCAGCTGCTTCGCGGCTCCGACGAGCGTGGGCAGGATGCGGCGGATCTCACTCATCCGGCTGCCGGGCAGCAGCGCGAGCGTGGGAGCGTCCTCGGACAGGCCCAGGCGCTGCCGGAACTCGCGCGCGCTGGCGGACTTGGGCATCTGCTCCAGCACGGGACTGCCCACGTAGCGTGCGGGCACCCCGGCCTCCCGGTAGAAGTCCTCCTCGAAGGGCAGGATGCAGAGCATGCGGTCCACCAGCCGCTGGATGGTGCGCACGCGGCCCCGGCGCCAGGCCCAGATCATCGGGGACACGTAGTAGGCCACCGGGATGCCCAGGGCCTTGAGCTTCTTGGCCAGCCGCAGGTTGAAGTCCGGGATGTCCACCAGGATGGCGCAGACCGGACGGCGTTCCTCGGCGGCCTGGGCCAGGTCCTTCATGATCCGCAGGATGCGCGGGATGCGGGGGAGCACCTCGGTGATGCCCATGACGGACACCTCGCGGGCGTCGTGGATGAGCTCCACCCCCCGGGCGGCCAGCCGGGCGCCGCCCATGCCGAAGAAGGTCAGGTCGGGCCGCAGGGCCTGGAGTGCGGCGACGAGCTCCGAGGCGTGGGTGTCACCGGAGGCCTCGCCGGCCACGACGAGGATGCGGGGGGAGGGTGGCTGCGTCATGGGAGGCAAGACCCTCATCGTAGCTGATGCGCGGGGGGAGGGAGGCTGTAGACTGTGGCCCCCTTGAAGACGCTTCTGCTCGCTGAGAGCCACCCCCCGACACTCGAACACCTGACGGGCTTGCTCTCGCAGGCCGGGTACACCGTTCGGGCGGTGAATGACGCCGTGATGGCGTTGGAGCACTTCTCGGCGGACAACCCGGACGTGGTGGTGCTGGGCGTGGACCTGCCGCGCGTGGAGGGGCAGCACGTCGTGCACCTCATCCGCGGGCACAGCCAGGGCGGGCGGGTGCCCATCGTGGCCATCGACAAGGGGCACCTGGGCCGGGCCAAGGGCGTGGGCTCGGTGTTGGACCTCAAGGTCAACGCGTACATCCCGGATCCGCTCAAGCCCGGCGAACTGGTGCCCCGCCTGGAGGCGCTGGTGAAGGCCGCGCAGGCCGTCACGCCCACGGGCCTGACCGCCACGCTGTCGCGGCCCGCGGTGGCTGCGGGCGACCTGAAGGCCTTCCCGCTGCCGGCGCTCTTGCACTCGCTCTACCGGCTGCGCCGTGACGGCGTGCTGGTGGTGGCCCTCAAGGGCCTGTCGCGCCGGGTGTACTTCCTGCGCGGCGGTCCGGTGAACTTCGACTCCAACGCGAAGCCGGATGGGCTGCCGCGCTTCCTCCGCGAGCGGCAGGTCCTCACGGAGGCGCAGGAGCAGCCGGTGGTGGAGGCGCTCGCCTCCGGGTTGCGCATCGGCGCGGCGCTGGCGGACGTGGGCGTGGAGGCGGTGGGCGAGGACCTCCTGTCGCTGCTGCGCGACTTCACGAAGGACCGGCTCGGGCGCGTGCTGGCCATGCGCGAGGGCCGGTACGCGTTCTACGCGGGCGACGAGTTCTCCTCCGAAGTGGCCTCCGTGGATCAGCCCGCGCTGGCGCCGCTGCTGGAGGCCGCGCGCCGGCGGATGCCCCTGCGAGTGGTGGCGGCAGGACTCAAGGCGCACCTGAACGAGTACCCGGTGCGCTCGGCGGACTTCGGGCGCGACCTCCAGGCGATGGCGCTGGACACGGAGGACCTGAAGCTGGCGATGCAGGTGAATGGCCGCATCGTGCTCAAGGACCTGCTGGCGCACGGGCGCGCGGAGCTGCGGGCGGCGTACACGCTGCTGTGGTTCCTCAAGCTGACGGGCGGGGTGACGTTCTCCTCGACGCCGGTGGCGACGGGGACGGACGTGCTGAGCGCGGCGGCGGCTCCGGACGTCATCGCGCCGCGCAAGCGCAAGAGCCTGCCTCCAGAGACGGTGGCGTCGCTGCGCGAGGAAGCGGTGCGGATCATCACGCGCAGCTACTTCGGCGGGCTGGGGTTGGACCTGGCTGCGGACAAGGAGGCGGTGGAGCGCGCGTACCACGAGACGGCGATGCGCTTTCATCCGGACACCTACGCGGAGTTCGACCTCTCCGACCTGCGTGACCTGTTGGAGCAGGTGCAGGAGAAGCTGTCGGCGGCGTACCGCGTGCTGAGCGTGGACGAGAAGCGCCGCGCCTACCTCCAGTACTTCTTCAGCCGGCAGGAGGTGGTGGGCCGGGCGACCGCCATCAACGTGGACGCGGAGCTCGCGCTGCGCCGGGGCGAGTCCGCGATGAAGCGGGGCGACTACAAGGCGGCCATCCAGGGCTTCGAGGAAGCGGTGTCGCTCAACGGCAGCGAGCCCGAGTACTACTCGTACCTCGCCTGGGCGAAGTACCGGGGCTCGCCCGGGCCGCTGATGCAGCGGGCGCTCGCGGCGCGCAAGGTGCTCAAGCAGGCGCTGACGTTGGATCCGTACCTGGAGCGGGCGCAGGTCATCGCGGCCATCATCGAAATCGACCTGGACGACGCGCCGCTCGCACGCAAGAAGCTGGGGAAGGTGCTGGAGCTGAACCCGTATTCGGTGCTCGCGAGGGCGGCGTTGCAGAAGGTGGTGAAGTAGTCATGCATCGCGCGCTCTGGCGGCTGCTCCGCTACGCGAAGCCGCACGCGGGAATCCTCGTCCTGGCCTTCGTGTGCATGGCGGTGTTGGGGCTCGCCACGGGTGCGTACGCGTACCTGCTGGGGCCGGCGCTGCGCTTCCTCTTGTCGGGAGGCGAAGAGGGCTTCGCGAGCGCGCACCGGGTGCCGTGGCTGGCGGACCTGCCGCGCGAGGCGGCGCTCTGGGGCTTCCCGGTGTTGGTGCTGTGCGTGGGCGCGGTGAAGGGCGTGGGATACCTGGGCCAGTTCTACTTCATGGGCCTGTTCGCGCAGCGCGTGGTGAAGGACCTGCGGCGCGACCTGTTCCTGCGGCTCACGGCGCTGTCGCCATCGCAGCTGTCGAAGGAGCGGACGGGAGACCTGCTCAGCCGCTTCTCCTCGGACGTGATGGCGGTGGAGCTGGCCGCCATGTACACGGTGGGCTCGTACCTGCGAGACACCATCCAGGTGCTGGTGCTCGCGGGCGTGGCGCTGGCGATGAGCCCGATGCTCGGAGGGCTGATGCTGGCGGTGATTCCGCTGGCGGCGCTGCCCGCCTCGAAGCTCACGCGCAAGGTGCTGAAGGGAACGCGCGAAGGGCAGGCCCACCTGGGGCAGCTCGCGGGCCAGCTGCACGAAGGGCTGGGAGGCCTGCGCACCATCCAGGCCTTCAACGGTCAGCAGGCGGAGCTGGCGCGCTTCGAGTCCTACGCGAAGGCCCACGAGGAAGCGGTGGTGGGCGCGGCCTGGGCGCGCGGAGGCGTGCCGGGGTTGATGGAGGTGCTCGCGGCGGCGGCGCTCGCGGGAGCGCTGGGGTACGCGGCGGCGACGCGGGCGATGGAGCCAGAGGCGCTCCTGTCGCTGCTCACGGCGGTCATCCTCGTGTACCAGCCGGTGAAGGACCTGGGCCGGGTGACGCAGTTCGCGGTGCAGGCCGGAGCGGCGGGAGAGCGCCTCTTCGCGCTGCTCGACCTGAAGCATCCAGTGGAGGACGCCTCCAACGCCGTGCCCGCGCCAGCGATGCGCGAGTCGCTGCGGATGCAGGACGTGCGCTTCTTCTACGGCGAGCGCCGTGCACTGGACGGGCTGACGCTGGACCTGAAGGTGGAGCAGGTGGCGGCGCTGGTGGGAGGCAGTGGAGGCGGCAAGAGCACCGTGACGTCGCTGCTGCTGCGCTTCGAGCGTCCACAGCAGGGACGCATCCTCCTGGATGGAGTGGACGCGGACACGTACACGGCGGCGAGCGTCCGCAGTCAGTTCGCGCTGGTGACGCAGGAGCCACTGCTCTTCCACGGCTCGGTGCTGGAGAACCTGCGGCACGCCAGGCCGGAAGCGACGCGGGAGGAAGTGGAAGCCGCGGCGAAGGTGGCGAACGCGGACAGCTTCATCCAGGGCCTGCCGCAGGGCTACGACACGCGCATCGGCGAGCGGGGCGTCATCCTGAGCGGAGGCCAGCGTCAGCGCCTGTGCATCGCGAGGGCCGTGTTGTCGAAGGCCCCGGTGCTGGTGCTGGACGAAGCGACGAGCAGCCTGGATCCGGAGAACGAGCGGGAGGTTCAGGCCGCGCTGGCGAAGGTGCTCCCCGGAAGGACGGCGCTGGTCATCGCCCACCGGCTGTCGACGGTGACGAACGCGGATGTCATCCACGTCGTGGAGGCAGGCCGCATCGTGGAGAGCGGAAGCCACGCGGAACTGCTGCAGAAGGAAGGCCGCTACGCCGCCATGTGGCGCCTGCAGACGTCAGGTCCCATCGAGCGGGGAGCGGCGTGAGCAAGGCCGGTACGGCGAGGCGGCCCCTCTCCCTGGCCATCCGCGCCGTGTTCGGTGTGTTGTTCCTGCTGATGGGTGTCGCGGGCTTCTTCGCCTTCGCGGCGGGCTTCGCGGACTACCCCGTCGTAGCGCCCGTGCCGAACGCGAAGCCGTGGATCCGGGGCGCGTACCATGTGCACACCACGCGCTCGGACGGGAACGGGACGCCCGCGAAGGTCGCCCAGGCGGCGAAGGCCGCGGGGCTGGACTTCGTGGTGCTCACGGACCACAACGACTTCAATCCGCCCGCCGCGACCTGGGTGGACGGCGTGTTGCTCGTCCCCGGAGTGGAGCTCTCCACCAGCGCGGGCCATCTGGCCGCGTTTGGCATGCAGCGGCCCATTGAAGGGGTGAAGCCCTGGGGTCCGCCGGAGCAGGCCGTGGCCGCGGTCGAAGCCGCCGGAGGCACGGCGGTCCTCGCGCATCCCGTCCAGACGAAGAACCCCTGGAAGGACGAAGCGACCGCGCATCAGGTCCCGGGCTTCGAGCTGTATTCGGCGGATACCTTCTTCCGGCAGGCGCTGAGAAGCCCGGTGAGCCGGCTCCTGCCCGCGGTGGGAGCCTCGATGGTGAACCCGGTGCACGGCGTGATGCTGCTCGCGGTTCCGGAGCCGGCCCCCACGGAGCGCTTCCTGGCGCTGGCGAAGGAGCGCAAGCGGATCGCCCTGTGTGGCAACGACGCGCACGGCGTGCCCGCGTACGAGGACATCTTCAGCGCGCTCGACATGGAACTGCCGCCGGACGTGCTGCCAGACCCCCTGTCCCAGAACGCGCGCGAAGCCGCGAATCAGGTCACGCGGGCCCTGGCGAGCGGCCAGGCACTCTGCGTCTTCCGCGCGCTCGGAGGCCCTGAAGGCTTCGCCCTGGAAGGCTTCGACGCGAACACGCGGGAAGCCCCCGCGGGAACGGTGCTGACGGTCCACCTCCCGGAACACACACAGGGGACCGTCGAGGTCCGGGTGTGGGGAGATGGCCGCCTGCAACCCGACGGACAGCACGTGGAGCTGACCGGCCCGGGAGTGGTCCAGGTGGAGGTCTGGGCCCACGCGCCCGGACGTTTCTTCGGCCACGAGTGGCGGCCCTGGCTGGTCCCCAGTCCGGTGCGAGTGGTGCCGCGCCCGCCGGGCATCTGATAGAGCGCGGGACGTCGCCCATGCGCCTGCTCTACATCGTCGCCACCTACCTCCTCTTCGCGCTGCTGTTCCCGGTGCTCTGCGTGTACCGGAAGACGCGTCACGGGCTGAAGCAGCGGTTGGGCTTCTACGGGCCGGGAGACCTGCCGAAGGGAGACGGCCCGCTGCTGTGGTTGCACGGAGCCAGCGCCGGAGACCTGCTGGCCCTGGCGCCTATGTTCGGCCCCCTGCGCCAGCGCTTCCCGGGCTGCCGAATCGTGCTCTCGACGATGACGGACAGCGGCCACGCGATGGCAAGGGACCGGCTGGCGAAGCAGATCGACGGAGTCGTCTACGCGCCCTACGACCTCTGGGGCGCGACGCGAAGGGCGGTGCGAGCCCTCCAACCCGACCTCCTGGTCCTCGAGTACACGGAGGTCTGGCCCAACCTCATCCGCGCCGCGAAGCAGTCCGGAGCGAGCGTGGTGATGACCAATGGCCGTTTCTCCCCAGCGAACGTGGGGAAGTACCGGACGCTCTTTGGCCTCATCGAAAACCCGCTGAAGGACATGGACCTGCTGCTGATGCGGCAGGACGAGGAATCCGAAAGGGCACGTGCCCTGGGCGCCCCCACCGAGCGCGTCATCACCACCGGAAACACCAAGTTCGACGCCCTGGCCGCGGGTCCCGCCCCCGAGGACGAAGCCCTGCGAACCGCGCTCGGGCTGTCTCCGGCGGATCCGGTCTGGCTCGCGGGAAGCACGCACGAGGGTGAGGAGGAAATCCTGTTGCAGGTGTATCAGCGTCTACGGGAGCGCTGGCCCACGTTGAGCATGGTCATCGCGCCGCGCTACCTGAACCGGGCTGAACGGATCCTGACCCTCGCGAAGGAGCGGAACCTGACCGTGGGCCTGCGCTCGCAGGGCAACCCGGAGCGTGCGCCGGTGGTGGTGATGGACTCGATGGGCGAACTGTCGCGTGCCTACCGCCTGGCGACGGTGGTGTTCGTGGGAGGCTCGTTCACGAAGCGCGGCGGCCAGAACATCCTGGAGCCGGCGGGGCAGGGCAGGCCAGTGCTGTTCGGCCCGCACATGGACAACTTCCGCGACAGCGTCGCGGTGCTGCAAGGCAACGGAGGCCTTCAAGTGGCGGATGGAGAAGCCCTGCACGCCGCGCTGGAGGATCTCCTCGCCCATCCCGAGCACCGGCAGCGCCTGGGAGCCCAGGCCGAAGCCACGGTGCGCCGCATCTCCGGAGCCAGTGAGCGCAACGCGGAGGCCATGGCCGCATTGCCGCGCCGGCAGGCAAGGACCGCTCCCCGATGACGCTCATCGTCCATCCGCACTTCCACAAGCGCTACACGGGAGTCACCCGCCACGTGGAGTCCGTGGTGCCAGCGCTGGCCCGGGGCGACGAAACGCGGGTCATCGGCTCCGGCCTGACGGAAGCCCTGCCGCGCATCACCTGGGGAGAGCTGATCCGCCGCTCGCACCGCGAGCCCATCGTCTGGCACGCGCACCGGAACAACGAGCTGCTGGCGGGAATGCTGTTGAAGGCATTGGGAGGAAGGGTCCAGCTCGTCTTCACGAGGCACACGTCGGTGGCCCCCACGCGCTTCACGCGCTGGATCGCCAGGGGCGCGGACGCGCTGGTGTCGCTCACGAAGCAGATCTCGGACGTCATCGCGCTCCCGTCCACGGTGATTGCGCACGGCATCGACCTCACGCGCTTCCGTCCGCCGGAAGACCGCGACGCGGCCTGGGCCCGGCTCAAGCAGGGCGGCCGTTACGGCATCGGCGTCATCGGGCGAATCCGCAAGGAGAAGGGGCAGGGCGACTTCATCGAAGCGCTGAGGCCCCTGTTGCCGGCGCGGCCGGACTGGCAGGCGGTCCTGGTGGGGCTCGCGAAGGGGCCAGACCTGGCGTGGGTGAACGGGCTGCGTGAGGGCATCGAGGACCGGGTCATGCTCGCGGGAGAGCAGTCCACCATCGAGCCCTGGTACCAGGGCCTTAGCATCCTGGTGCATCCCTCCTACGCGGAGGGCTACTCGCTGGTGCACGTGGAGGCGATGGCGTCCGGCTGCTGCGTGGTCGCCTCGAAGCTGCCGTACCTGGACACGCTCATCGAGCACGGCCGCACGGGCTTCTTCTTCGAGCCCGGAGACGTGAAGGGCCTGCGCGGCCTGTTGGACGAACTGACCCGGGAACCGGAGCGGGCCCATCAGGTCGGCCGCAACGCGGAAGAGGAAGCGCGTCGCCGTTGCGGCGTCGAGCACGAAGCCCGGGCGCTCCGTGACCTCTACCAATCGCTGGTGAAGCGCTGATGCGCATCCTGCACCTGCTCGCGAGCCCCTTCTGGAGCGGCCCGGCGGAGAACGTCGCGCTGCTGGCCCAGGCACAGCGGGCCCTGGGCCACGACGTCACGGTGGCGGTGGACCGCAAGCGCCGGGACATCGCCGCCGAGGAACCCGCCGTCCCGCGTTTCCAGCAACTGGGCCTCCTGGATGAGGGAGGCCTGACGTTGTCCGTGAAGTCTCCACCGTGGGAGATCTGGAGTGACCTGCGAGCCCTCCGCCGCAGGAAGGTGGACGTGGTCCACGCCCACTTCACCCATGATCATCTCGTGGCCCGCTGGGGAACGCCGAAGGGCGCCGTGAGGATCCGCTCCATCCACGCGCCGCGCTCACTGCGTTCCTCCCTGCCCGAAGCCGGCGCCTACACGGTGCCCGCGAGCCACCTGGTGAAGCAGCTCGAAGGCCGGCATCGCCCCGTCCAGGTCCTGCCAGCGCTGGTGGACCCGATGTTCCAACCATCCTCGGATCGCAAGGCTCTCCGCCGGCCCCTGGGCCTGGAGGACACGCACCTGGTGGGAATGATCTCCACGTTCCAGCAGAGCCGCCGTCACGCGCTGGGAGTCGAAGCCTTCGCCGCATTCCATCAGCAACGCCCTGAAGCCCGCCTCGTGCTGGTGGGCGATGGGGCCCTGCTCGAAGCAACCCGGGTGCAGGTGAAGGAGCGAGGCCTCACCGAGCAGGTGACGTTCGCGGGCTACCAACAGGGCGCGGACTTCGCTAGGTGGCTGCAGGCCCTGGACGAGGTCTGGATCCTCGGTCTGGGAAATGACTGGAGCGCGAGGGCCGCGGCGCAGGCCAGAGCTTGTGGCGTCCGAGTGGTCGCGGTGAACGAGGGAGCACTCCCGGAGCTGGCGGACGCGAGGGTGGAGACGCCCACGGTGGAAGCCGTCGTCACCGCCGCCCTGTCCGGAGCAAAAGCCGGGACCCGGCATCCGACGAACGAGCACATCGCCAGGGACATCATGACCCTCTACCAGCAGGCGGCGGAGCCCCGGAGATGACCGGCTCACCCACGGCCTTGGAGCGGATCTTCTATCCGCCGGCACCGGAGCCCTGGACCCGTCGCGCGCTCCTATCGCCGCTCGCGTTGTTGTCCTGGACCTACAGCGGAGCGGTCCGCCTGCGGGGAGCCCTCTACGACTCGGGGATGCTGCGAGCCGAACACGTCGAAGGACTGCGGGTCATCTCCGTCGGCAACCTCAACGTCGGAGGTACGGGCAAGACGCCCGCGGTCCTCCACCTCGCGGAGTTGCTGATCCGCGAAGGGCGCAAGGTCGGCATCCTCACGAGAGGCTACGGGCGCGAATCCCAGGAGCCGCTGACCTTCACGGGCACGGAGCCCCTGCCCGCCGTGACCGAAGCGGGAGACGAACCCCTGCTGCTCGCACGCAGGTGTCCAGGCGCGAGGCTCTTCGTGGGAGCGGACCGTGTCGCGGCGGCACTCAGGGCCAGGGACGACTTCGGCCTGGACACGGTCCTGCTGGACGACGGCTTCCAGCACCGGCGCCTGCACCGTGACGAGGACCTGGTGGTCGTGGACGAAGCCGTGGGCCTGGGCAACGGCCAGCTGCTCCCAAGAGGTCCCCTGCGAGAGCCCCCATCGGCCCTGCGCCGGGCCACGCTCCTCTGGTTGAGAGCCGCCCAGGGGGACGCCGCGCCCAACCCGTGGCTCGAAGCCGTGACCGCCCCTCGGATCCGGACGCGCTATGGACCCACGGGGTGGTGGGATCCCTCGGGCACCGGGCACGCGACGAACGCGCTCGAAGGAAAGCCGGTCCTGGTCCTGGCAGGGCTGGCCCGCCCGGGGGGCTTCCTGAAGACCGTCACCGCGCTTGGGGCGGAGGTCCGTGACGCGGCCCTCTTCCCGGATCACCATCGCTTCACCGAGGAAGAGCTGCGTCAGGTCGAAGCCCGGGCCCGCCAGCACGGAGCGCTCGTGGTGACGACGGAGAAGGACGCGGTGCGGCTGCCCGCCGGCTTCGAGGCCTGGGTGGTGCGCCTGGGAGTGGAGGTCCTGGAGGGCGAAGCGCATCTGCGGCGGGCGCTCGGGCTGCGGGGAGAGACGCGCGACTTGTGAGGGCTGGACCGCTTGTGGGACAAAGCGCGCCCATGCCAGCGGTCCCGTCTTCACGTCCGGCAGCACCGTCCTCGCGCCTGCCACTCTCCTTCGCGCGCCGTCGGGTGTTGCTGGTGGGAGACCTGGTCGCCGACCACTACCTCTACGGCCAGACGGACCGGGTGAGCCGTGAGGCCCCGGTGCTCATCGTCCGCTACGAGTCGTCGGAGGTGAAGCTCGGCGGCGGAGCCAACGTGGCGGCCAACATCCGCGCGCTGTCGGGACAGGTGACGGCGGTGGGCGCCCTGGGCGTGGACTCGATGGGCAGCTCGCTGCGCAAGCTCTTCGATGCCGCGGACGTCCGGCTGCACGCGGTCAGCAGCCGGAGCATCCAGACGGAGACGAAGACGCGCATCCTCGCGGGCGGCATCAGCACCACCCGGCAGCAGATGCTCCGCGTGGACCGGGGCCAGCGGGGCCCCCTCCCGCCCCGGATGCGCAAGGCGATCGCCAGGCAGGTGGAGGCCGCGGCGAAGGACGCGGACGCGGTGGTGGTCTCGGACTACGGCGCGGGCGTCGTCAGCGACGAGGTCCGGGCCGTGCTGCGAAAGCTCGCGGCGGACGGCCTCCCTGTCTGCGTGGACAGCCGTTACGCGCTCGCGGCCTTCGAGGGCCTCACGGTGTGCAAGCCCAACGAGCCGGAGCTGGAAGCGCTCACGGGCCGTCCGGTGCGCACGAAGGAAGACCTGCTGGAGGCCGGTCACGAAGCGGTCCGCAAGCTGGGCTGTCAGGCGCTGCTGGTGACGCGAGGCCGCCACGGCATGGCCCTCTTCGACGCGAAGGGCGGCGTGGACCTGATCCCCGTGCACGGAGCGAAGTCGGCGGTGGACGTGACGGGAGCGGGCGATACGGTCATCGCGAGCTTCGCGTTGTCGCTCGCGGCCGGAGCCTCCTTCGGAGAAGCCGCGAGGCTGGCGAACGTGGCGGGCTCCCTGGTGGTGCAGAAGCCGGGAACGGCGACGGTCTCCCGCGAAGAACTCCTCGAAGCGCTGCGGAGCCGACGATGAACACCCTGGACAAGCTTCGTCCCCTCGCCGCCATCGCGGAGGAGCGGGAACGCTGGCGCGAACAGGGCCGCACGGTAGCCCTGGCCAACGGCGTCTTCGACCTGCTGCACGTCGGGCACGTCCGGTACCTGGAAGGCGCGAAGGCGCTGGCGGACGTGCTGGTGGTGGCGGTGAACTCGGACGCCTCCACCCGGGCCTACAAGGGCCCGGGCCGTCCGCACATTCCGGAAGCGGAGCGCGCGGAGCTGGTCGCGGCGCTGGCCTGCACGGACCGCGTCGTCGTCTTCGACGAGCCGAACGTGCGAACCCTCATCCGGGCCCTCAAGCCCGACGTGCACGTGAAGGGGACGGACTACACGCCGGACTCCATTCCGGAGGGGGACGAGGTCCGGGCCTACGGAGGCAGGACCGCGGTGGCGGGAGACCCGAAGGACCACAGCACCACGGAGCTGGCCCGCAGGCTCGGGCGCGAAGGCGCGAAGTAGCCCATGGTCCTGGACCCGGTGCTGCGGTCCGTCCTGGGCTGTCCTCATTGCAAGGGCCCGCTCGAAGAGCACGAAGGCCCCCCGCCCGAAGTGCGCTGCGGCAAGTGCCTGCGAGCCTGGCCCGTGGAGGACGGCGTCCCGAGGATGGTGCTCGAACAGGAGCGGCCACTCACCCCGTGAGCGAAGCCCGCTCCGCGACGAACGACCGGATCTCCTCGGCCACGCGCTGCTCCAACCCCATCCCGGAGGCCCCATCCACGACGGGCGTCAGGTCCACCATCCGGTGGGGGGACACCGCATGACCCCAACGCTCCATGTCCATGCGCAGGAAGAGCGCCAGCGTGGGCGCGCCCACGGCGACCGACAGGTGCATGGGACCTGTGTTGTTGCAGATGGTGAGGCCCGCGGTCCGCATGAGCGCCGCGAGCTCATCGATGCTCGTCGCGGGAGCCAGCTCCGCCCCCGGAGCGCCAGAGAGCACGGTCCGCGCGAGGGCCTCCTCTCCCGGGCCCCAGGTCACGACAGGCGAATAGCCCAGCGAAATCAGCTCCCGGGCCGCCGCCGCGAACGCCTCGGCCGGAATGCGCCGCTCCCCCAGCCGGCCCCCCGGGTTGATGACCGCGCGCCGTGAACCTGTCCCGGAGAACGTCGCCAGATAGCCACGGAACGCCTCACCCAGCACCGGCTCCCGGAACGAGAGCCCCTGGGAGACAGCCCCCTTCGTCAGGGGCGTCAGCAGGTGGGTCCGCTGAACGGCCTCATGCCGGGTATCGGAACGGGCGGGTACGGACACCGACTGCAGCAGGGACACCGGCCAGATGCCCGGTCCGATGACGACCGCCTTCGGCCCCGCCATCCGCGAGACGAGCGCGCTCGTCACCGAAGGAGCGCTCCAGTTGGCGCAATCCACCACGGTGTCGTAGCCCGCGCCACGGAGCGCGCGGATGCCAGGAGCCAGGGGCCCCAGCCACAGCAAGCGCCGGTCGAACGCCAGCACCGCATCCGCGTCGGGATGCCCCTGAAGGACGCGAGCCACCCTGGCGTGCACCAGCACGTGCACCTCCGGAGCCGGGTGGACATGCGCCTTGAGGGTCCGCATCAGGGGCGTCGTGAGGAGGGCCTCGCCCACGCGGTTGTCCGGCCGGACGAGCAGGATCTTTCGCGGGTGGGGGAGGGGCGTTCCGGGAGAACGGCGACGTCCGGGGCGCCAGAACAGGAGGGAAGCCAGGAGCGTCAGTGCCAGCTTCGCCCACGTTTCAAGCCGCTTGTGCCACGCCATCGGCGGCGGACCCTACCAGAATTGGAATGGACACAAGACGCTGGCTTGACCTTGGGGCGGAAAGCCCCTAGCACCCGGCCCGATGCTCAAGAGCATGACCGGATTTGGTTCGGGCCGCGCCCGCGTGGGGGACGAAGAGGTCTCCGTGGAAGCACGCTCGCTCAACCACAAGTTCTGTGAAGTGAAGGTCCGGCTGCCGCGCGAGTTGTCCGCGCTCGAGCCCGCACTCGTGAAGCAGGTGAAGGACCGCCTCGCGCGAGGCTCGGTGGAGATCCTGGTGCGCCGGCAGTCCGCCACGGTCTCCGGCAACGTCCCCACGGTGGATGTCGGTCTGGCCCGCGAATACGCGCGCGCCTACAAGGAAGTCGCCGAGGCCCTGGGCCAGTCCACGGAGGTCGCCTGGTCGCAGGTGGTCAACCAGCCCGGTGTCATCCGCCTGGAGGAGAAGGGCGTGGACGTGGAGTCCGCCACCCAGGCCACGCAGACCGCGCTCCAGCAGGCGCTCGCGGCCCTGGAGACGATGCGGAACACCGAAGGCGAGTCCATCCACACGGACCTGGACGCCCGGATGAAGCTCATCGAGGGGTGGAGCCAGGAGGTCGCCAGTCTCGCGCCCCGCGCGGTCAGTGACTACCAGCAGCGGCTCACCGAGCGTGTCGCGGAACTCGCGCGCGGCGTCGCGGTGGATCCGCAGCGCCTGGCGCAGGAAGTCGCCCTGTTCGCCGAGCGCACGGACATCGCGGAAGAGGTGACCCGGCTCGCGACCCACCTCGAGCAGTTCCGGCTCCTGATGGCGAGCCCCGAGCCGGTGGGCCGGCGCATGGATTTCCTCGTGCAGGAGATGCACCGCGAGGTGAACACGACGGGCTCCAAGAGCCAGCACGCGGAGATCTCCGCGCGTGTGGTCTCGATGAAGGCCGAGGTCGAGCGCATCCGCGAACAGGTGCAGAACGTCGAATGAACGAACCCTCTGGACTCCAGCCTGGCCTGCTCCTCGTCCTCTCCGCTCCGTCCGGAGCCGGGAAGACCACCCTCGCGCACCGACTGCTGAAGGAGATGCCGGACGGCATCTTCTCCACCAGCGTCACCACCCGGCGCCCCCGGGGCAAGGAGCAGGAGGGCGTGGACTACCACTTCGTGGGGGTCGCAGCCTTCCAGCAGAAGATCGAACAGGGTGAGTTCGTGGAGTGGGCGGAGGTGCACGGCCACTTCTACGGCAGCCCGCAGTCCGTGGTGGACCAGGCCCGCCAGCGCCGCGGCACCGCCATCTTCGACATCGACGTTCAGGGGGGGCAGGCCATCAAGCGCAAGCACCCCGACGCGGTCCTCATCTTCGTCCTACCCCCCTCCATGGAAGAGCTGGAGCGCCGCCTCCGGGATCGCCAGACGGACGCGGATGAGACCATCCGCCGCCGGATGCTGGCCGCCCGCTCGGAGATCGAGCGGGGGATCGCGTCCTACGACTACATCGTGGTGAACGACGACTTCGAGCGCGCCTACCAGGAACTGCACTCGGTGGTGGTCGCGGAGAAGTGCCGGCGGGGGAGGGTGGACCTCTCCAAGCTCAAGTTCGGGAGCTGAAAGCCGTCGGGGAATGGGTGGAACCGCCCCACGGGTTCCCCCTCCACGACGTCGCATCGCGCCGGCGGCCTGCATCAAATTTCTTGCGCCGCCCGATCGCCTGATGGATAAGCCGCACACCTCGCGGCGACACGCAGGCGCCACCCCGGTGGCACCTGAAGGACGCAGCGGTGGTGACGGGAAGTTGACATTCCCCGAACCGATTCTTAGATGGTGCCGCAGCAGGACAGTGGATCAGCGGGCGTTGAAGGTGTTGGTGCGGGTCGCCGCCTCATGGGAGGCGGAGCTGATGGCGGTGGCGGTCTGGAGTCGGAAGCAGCAGCAGGGCGGTTGACACAGGATGCGGCGGTGGTACAAGCCGCGCCCCTCGCTTCGAAGCCCGCGCACTGGCGCGGAAGGAACTTCGGAGAGAGCGCAGCACCGAAAAGGAAATAGGGCAGTCAACGAGCGGGTTGACAGCGAACGCGGCGAAGAGATAGAAGCCGCGCCCCCACCGAAGAAAGCAGTCCGGCAGGCAACACACGGACGGCGGGCGGTGAGGAAAGCTGACAGCGAGCGGTTGACAGGGAAGACGGCGCCGAAGTAGAAGCCGCTCCCCTTCGAAAAGAAGCGGCGAAAGTCACTGGACGGCGCCGACGAAATTCGAAGCAGCCCGCAGGACGCAAAAGCGAAGTTGACGCTGACTGCGAACTGAAATAGAAGCTGCAACCCCGCCGGTTGAAACGAAACCGGCAACG
>NZ_RAWE01000072.1 GCF_003611695.1 Corallococcus carmarthensis
CTCCCCCGCCCGCATGCCCCCCGGCCCCCGGAATGCGTTTCTCTTGGATGACAGGGAGCGGCCGGGGGCTTATCCAAAGAGGTCCAGGCATCGCGCACCCGAACCGAGAGCGTCCAACGCATGAAGCTGTTGCTGGCAGGCCGACGAGGAGCAAGCGACCCGCTGTTCGCCCCCACGGAGGCGTCCCTGCCCTGGCTCCAGCGCGTGGAGGCCTGGGTGCGGCAGGTGGCCGAAGGGGTGCTGGAGGGCAGCCGCATCGAGGACGGCCCCCAGGGCGCTCCCGTACTGCGCCTGCGCCTGCACCCGGCCGCCGCGGAGGTGTCGCTGCTCGCGGCGACCCAGGAGCGCATCGTCGTGTCCGCGGACACCAGCGCCGCGGGCCCCGGCTACCACCGCTACCTGGTGGAGCTGCTCAAGGCCCTGGGCGACCTGCACGGCATCAACTGGGCCCCACCCGACGAGGACGTGGGCGTGGGCGACGCCGCGGGCTACTTCCACACCGGCGACGCGAGCCGGGTGGAGGAGCATTTCCTGGGATGGCTCCAGCACTCCGTGGGACAGGTGCTGCGCATGCGCAGCCTGGGCAGCTCCGGCTTCGCGCTGTCCATGCGCTTCGGCCACACGTTCCAGCACCCCGGCGCGCTGCTCACGCCCATGGGGCCCCGCGACGAGCGCTGGCTGCGCACCGTGGCCGAGGATCCGCGGCAGGGCACGGACGTGTTCCCCTGGTGGAACCCCGGTGTGGACGCGCGCGAGCGCTTCACGCGCGCCCTGTCCCGCCTGTGGACGGACGTCGTCTGGCGCTCGCCGCTGCTTGAGGAAGAGCGCCAGCGCCTGCGCGACGTGGCCCGGCTGCTGGAGCAGGCGTGGCGCGAGGACCCCACGCTCCCCTACCCGTGGCGCGAGTGGCAGGAGGTGCTCGGCTATCTGGGCAAGGGGGGAACGGTGGCGGAAGAGGTCCACCGCCGCGCCCTGGAGTCGCCCGGCGTCGGGCCATCGATTGGCTACCGGCGGGGCTCCATGCAGGTGGCGCTCCCGGAGGGCTGGGAGATCCGCATCCCCGGCTCGCTGGCCGAGACGCGCCTGGGTGACGGCAGCTGGGTGGCTCGCGACCATCGCCGCAGCGTGCGCGTGCTGCCACTGGAGGACTCCGTGGAGGAGCACCTGGCGCCCACCAGCCCGGAGCGCCATGCCCTGGAGCTGGAGCACCACGGCGCTCGTGTCAGCGGCCGTGCGTCCCTGCACATGGGCCCCGGCGAGTGCCGGCTGACGGCGTTATGTCGCTCTGGAAACCGCCGCGCGCTGTGCGTGGTCAGTTTCGATGATCCGGACGAGCGGGACTGGGCCCTGGGGACCTGGCGCTCGCTGGACCACGCCGTCGCCGCCTGACATCGCAGGTCGTTTCAGGACCTACCACTTGTCAAATCGCTGTCCGGTGGACAGTCAGCGGGCCCGTGCGTCTTGCCGCACCGCAGGGTCGCACCCACATTGCGCCGGCACCTTCCCCACGGAATCGAGTGAGACGCATGAGCAGCAAGCGGGAGATCTGGCCGGGCAAGCCCTGGCCGCGTGGCGCGACCTTCGACGGGTCGGGAACCAACTTCGCGGTCTACTCCCAGGTGGCCACGCGCGTGGAGGTGTGTCTCTTCGACCGGGCGGACCCGACGAAGGAGGTCGAGCGCTTCGACCTGCCGATGAGCACTGAGTTCGTCTGGCACGGCTACGTGCCGGACCTGGAGCCCGGGACGCTGTACGGCCTGCGCGTGCACGGGCCGTATGAGCCGGAGAAGGGGCACCGCTGCAACCCGCACAAGCTGCTGGTGGACCCCTACGCCAAGGCGCTGCACGGCGAGGTGGACTGGAAGCAGCCGGTGTTCGGCTACCCCCTGGATCATCCGAAGAAGGACCTGATGCGCGACGAGCGCGACAGCGCGGCCGGCATGCCCAAGGGCGTGGTGGTGAGCGACTTCTTCGACTGGGGCAATGACCGGCGCCTGGACATCCCGTGGCGCAAGACGGTCATCTACGAGGCCCACGTGCGCGGCCTCACCATGCGCCACCCGGGCGTGCCGGAGCACCAGCGCGGCACGTACGCGGGCCTGGGTTCGCCGGCCATCATCGAGCATTTGCAGAAGCTGGGTGTCACGTCGGTGGAGCTGTTGCCGGTGCAGGAGTTCGCGGACGACTCGTTCCTCAACGACAAGGGCCTGTCGAACTTCTGGGGCTACAGCACGCTGAACTACTTCGCGCCCGAGCAGCGCTACGCCAGCCGCAAGACGCCGGGCGGCGCGGTGGCGGAATTCAAGTCGATGGTGAAGTCGCTGCACGCGGCGGGCATCGAGGTGATTCTCGACGTGGTCTACAACCACACGTGCGAGGGCAACCACCTGGGGCCCACGCTGTCGTTCAAGGGCATCGACAACGCGTCGTACTACTGGACCATGCCGGAGGCGCGGCACTACCTGGACTTCACCGGGTGCGGCAACAGCCTCAACGCCTCCAACCCGCAGACGGCGCGCTTCATCGTGGACTCGCTGCGCTACTGGGTGGAGGAGATGCACGTGGACGGGTTCCGCTTCGACCTGGCCACGGTGCTGGGCCGCACGGGCAAGGGCGGCTACGACCCGAACGCCCCCATCTTCCAGATCATCAACCAGGACCCCGTGCTGGGCCGCGTGAAGCTCATCGCGGAGCCGTGGGACGTGGGGCTCGGCGGCTACCAGGTGGGCGGCTTCCCGTCGCCGTGGCACGAGTGGAATGGCAAGTACCGGGACGCGCTGCGCAAGTACTGGAAGGGCGACGAGAACCAGGCCGCGGAGGTGGGCTACCGGCTCACGGGCAGCGCGGACCTGTTCGCGGCGGCGCGCCGGCGTCCTCAGGCGTCCATCAACTTCGTCACCGCGCACGACGGCTTCACGCTGCACGACCTGGTCACGTACAGCAGCAAGCACAACGAGGCCAACGGCGAGCACAACCGCGACGGCGCGGATGACAACCAGGCGTGGAACTGCGGCGTGGAGGGAGAGACGGACAACAAGGACATCATCTCCCTGCGCGAGCGCCAGAAGCGCAACCTGATGGCGTCGCTGTTCCTGTCCACCGGCGTGCCCATGATTGTCGCGGGCGACGAGATGGGCCGGACGCAGAACGGCAACAACAACGCCTACTGCCAGGACAACGAGCTGTCGTGGGTGGACTGGAACCTGGACAAGACGCGCCAGGACCTCCTGGAGTTCACGCGCAAGCTCATCCAGTTCCGCCACGGGCAGCCGGTGCTGCAGCGCCGCCGCTTCTTCCAGGGCGAGCACCTGTGGGAGTCCGAGCACAAGGACCTGGCGTGGTTCAAGCCGGACGGCACGGAGATGGGGCCGGAGGACTGGCAGAAGCCCTTCGTGCGCTCGCTGGCGTTCCTGCTGGGCGGCGACGCCATCCCCACGCCGGACGAGCGCGGCCAGCGCGTGAACGGCGACTCGCTGCTGGTGCTGCTCAACGCGCACCACGACACGGTGGCCTTCACGGTGCCGCCGCCGGGTGAGGGCGGCGCGTGGCGGCTGGAGCTGTACACGGCGGACGACAAGCGCGGCAACGAGGAGATGAAGCCCGGCAAGTTCGAGATGGCCGGGCGGTCGCTGGCGGTGTTCCGCAAGCCGGGGAACAACAACACGCCGTGATAACGTGCCGGCGCTTTTGAGCAGGAGCGCACGGCATGGCGGGTGAGGGAGACGACGGCAGGCGCGGTGAGGCCGCCGTCGCGCGGGTGTACGGGGAGATCGCCTCCTCCTACGAGGTGCTCTACCCGTCCCTGCATCGCTACGGCGACCGCGTGGAGCGCTTCCTCGCGGGCGTGGTGAAGCCGGGCCTGCGTGTGCTGGACGTGGGCTGCGGCCCGGCGCTGCACACGCGCGGGCTGGACGCGGCCGTGGACGTGGTGGGCCTGGACGTGGCGCCGGAGATGCTGGAGCTGGCGAAGCGTGCTCGGCCATCGGGTACGTGGCGCGTGCACAGCTACCTGGATCCGGTGCCGGAGGACCTGGGCCTCTTCGACGTGGCGCTGGCCATCGGCTGCCTGGACTTCTGTGACGACCTGCCGCGCGTGCTGGGGCACCTGGGCCGGGCGCTGAAGCCGGGCGGACGGATGTTGTTCACGGTGCTGGAGCGCAGGCCCGGGCTGGAGGCGCACGAGGCGGCCACGCGAGCGGTGCGCACGGCGGACACGGACGTGACGCTGCACCTGTGGAGCGCGGTGGAGACAGCGCGCGCGGTGGACCTCGCGGGAATGCGCACGGACTTCTACCTGCACGCGCCCGGCTGGGAGCTGCTCGCGGAGGAGCGCGTGATGTGGTTCGGCTGGTGGTACGTGAAGCGCGTCTGAGGCGCCGTCAGGATTTCCGCACGCCCGCGTCTGCTGGCCCCGTCGGCAAGCTTCAGGGGGCGCACGGGGTTGTCCCGAGGCATCCGGATCCACGCGGTGGCGCTTTGCGCCGGGGCATGGAATTCGGACGTTCCTCACGGCCATTACCTCCGGGTGTTCCTGCCACCATCGAAGGCCGTACCGGTCGCGCGCCACCGTGAGGCGCGCATCGAGGCCCTTGGCTGGGCATCCACACGAACTAGCTCAACGGTAGAGCACGAGACTCAAGATCTCGCATTCGAAGGTTCGACTCCTTCGTTCGCCGGGACCCCGTCGTTTCCGCTGGTGCCAACGCGAGTCCACCGCGTCCTCCTCCCCTCTCCGCACACTGGCCGGCCGCCAGGGCCTCCGGAGGCTTCCGTGCTGTTCGCGGAACGCTCCGGTCGCCGTCCGTGGCCGGTATCCGGTGTGGATGTTCGGGAGGCTGAACGCGGATCCGGACGGTCTGTTCGCGCGACGCGCCCGTGGGGCGGCGGGGTCCTTTTCTCCAGCAGCCGGGCTGCACTCTTTTCTTGTCGTCGAGGTGACGTGTCATGGGCATCGGTCGGGTGGAAGTGGCGCAGAACGAGCGGCTGTTCGTGGTGGTGAACGGGCGGGCGGAGCAGTACCTGGGGCCGGGCCGGCACTGGGTGGTGCGTCCGTTCCAGCACGTCCGCTTCGAGCGCGTGCCGCTGGAGCCACCCGTCACCCGCCTGGACGAGGCGAAGCTCGCGTTGGTGCCGGAGAAGGACCTCCAGGTGCTGGAGCTGGGCGCGGACGAGCGCGCGGTGGTCTTCCATCACGGCCAGCCGGTGCGGTGGCTGGGGCGGGGACAGCACCAGGTGTGGACGGCGCAGCGGCTGCCCGGTCGTACCGGTCGGCCCGAGACGCCGACCGTGCGGGTGGAGCGCGTGGACGTGTCCGGGGTGGCGACGAATTCCCCGCGGGACGAGGTGCGCGCGCTGATTCCGGCCAGTGACTACGTGGAGGCCACGGCCACGGAGGGCACGGTGGCGCTGCGCTACGTGGACGGCGTGCTGGACGCGGTGCTGCCGCCGGGCCGGCACGCGGCGTGGACGGTCGCGCAGAAGGTGCAGTTCGCGGTCATCGACCTGCGCGAGAAGCTGCTCCACGTCACCGGCCAGGAGGTGATGACGAAGGACCGCGTGTCACTGCGGCTCAACCTGTCCGCGGCGTACCGGGTGGTGGACGCGCGCCGGCTGGCGGTGGTGGCGCGGGCGCCGGATGAAATCCTCTACCTGGCGATGCAGCTCGCGGCGCGCGAGGCCGTGTCCACGCGCACGCTGGACGAACTGCTCGCGGCGCGCGAGGCGGTGTCCGAGGAGCTGAACGCGCAGGTGAAGTCCGGGGCGGAGGGCGTGGGTCTGGAGCTGCTGCGCTTCGGCATCAAGGACGTGGTGCTGCCGAAGGAGATGAAGGACCTGCTCAACCGGGTCATCCAGGCGCAGAAGGAGGCGGAGGCGAACGTCATCCTGCGGCGCGAGGAGACGGCGGCGACGCGCTCCATGGCGCAGACGGCGAAGGTGCTCGCGGAGAACCCGCTGCTCGTGCGTCTCAAGGAGCTGGAGGCGTACAAGGACCTGGCCGCGAAGGTGGGTCAGGTGCACCTGGTGCTGGGTGAGGGCGCGGTGCCCACGCTCCAGCTCAAGGGGGGCTGAGCCTGCTGTGACTGTTGGGGCCCTCGGACCGGAAGCACGGTCCGGGGGCCTTCGTGCGTTCAGCGGGTTTCGTAGCGACGTGGCTACCGGTTGACCCCTCCCCCTGTTTCGGGCGAGCTAGGGCGCATGTACGTGAAAGAGGTCCACCTCTCCAACATCCGGTCCATCGAGTCGCTGGTTTGGGCACTGCCGGATCATCCGGGGCCCGGGTGGCACGTCATCATCGGTGACAACGGTGCCGGTAAGAGTTCGTTCCTGCGGTCCATCGCGCTCGCGCTGGTAGGACCAGATGAAGCCAAAGCTCTGCGCCAAGACTGGAACGAGTGGCTGCGAGGGAATGAGCTGAATGGGTCCATCCGGCTCCAGCTTGCTCCAACACCGGACTACGATCTCATTGTGGGAATACCGGAGACTCCTAACGCTCCGTACTTCCTCGATCTGAGGTTCTCGCGCAGCTTGACCGAGGTCCGGCCGCTTCATTCCTCCTCGGCGACCTCAGCTCCCGAGCATTCCGTTTGGGGAAATGGCTCGGGCTGGTTCAGCGCTTCATACGGTCCGTTCCGACGGTTCACGGGTGGCGACTTGGAGCAGGAGAAGCTGTTCCATCTGAATCCAAAGCTGGCCCGGCACTTGTCCGTATTCGGCGAGTCCGTCGCACTCTCGGAAAGCCTCGAGTGGCTCAAGCTTCTCCAATTCAAGAAGCTGGAGAATGACTCTGAGGGAAACCTTCTTGAGCCATTGAAGCAGTTCATCAACCAGCCCGACTTCCTACCCAACGAAGCCCGACTTGAATCCATCTCGTCCAAGGGGGTCCGGTTCGTCGACGGCAATGGTTGCGCGGTTCCCGTCGAGAATCTGAGCGACGGCTACCGCTCCATCCTGAGCATGACCTTCGAACTGATCCGCCAGCTCGCGCGCACCTATGGTGGCAACGAGCTGTTTGCCCCCGGGGACGCAACGACCATCGTTGTTCCTGGTGTGGTACTGATTGACGAGATCGACGCGCACCTGCACCCGATGTGGCAGCGCCGTGTGGGACGGTGGTTCCGCGAACACTTCCCCAACATCCAGTTCATCGTCACGACCCACAGTCCCCTTATCTGCCAAGCCGCGACCGTGGGCAGCGTGTTCCGTCTCCCCAGGCCAGGGAGTGACGAAGAAGCGGAAATGATCACCGGAGTCGCGCTCGATCGATTGCTCTACGGCAACGTCCTGGACGCGTACAGCACCGGGGTTTTTGGCGACGTGGTTCTGCGCTCGGACGAAGGAATGGAGAAGCTCGAGCGGCTGGCAACGCTCAATCAGAAGGAACTCGCGCAGGGACTTTCGTCCGAGGAGCAGGCGGAACAGCAACAACTGCGCGCCCAACTTCCCACTGCGTCGAGCCCTCTTTCGTCCAGCACGGAGGTGCCGCAGCCTTGATTCGCCTCCCGAATTTTCCTCTGCCAGAGCCCGCCAATTCGCAACTCGCCGGATACCAGCACGAAATCGATTCGCTCCCCGACTACGAGACGCGCGTCAAGCGCGCAAAGGAGCGATTCAGCAGGCTGAACAGGATAGGCGACCCGACCTTCGATATCGTCAAGGCGACCCTGTCGAAGATGTGCGTGGGAGCGCAACGCTGCGCCTACTGCGAGGACTCACTGGCCGACGAGGTGGAGCACATCCGGCCCAAGGCGCTGTATCCGGAACTGGCCTTCGCCTGGATGAACTACCTGTATGCCTGCGGCCCTTGCAACAGCCCGAAGAGCAGCAACTTCGCGGTTTTTGCCTCAGAGACTGGTGTCCCTACGGACGTGAGCCGTCGTCGCGGCGCGCCTATACTTCCACCCGTCTCGGGTACTCCAGTACTGCTCGATCCTCGCGTAGAGGATCCGATGAACTTCATGAAGCTAGATCTCCTGGGAACCTTTCTGTTCAAGGTCACTTCGGAACCTGGCACCGTGGAATACCAGCGCGCGAAGTACACCATCGATCTTCTCAGGCTCAACAGGCGCGAAGCACTCCAGACTGCACGCCGCAGCGCCTTCGGGGACTTTCACGCTCATCTCACAAGGTATGCCCAAGAGCGTGCCCGCGGCCACGCTCCCGAACACCTCCAGCACCTCGCACAGGACATCCAGACACGGCAGCACGCCACGGTCTGGCGGGAGATGAAGCGCCAGCACCTGCTCATCCCGGAGCTGAAGCGACTGTTCGAAGCGGCTCCCGAAGCCCTCAACTGGTAGTGCCGGACCCTGTGGCCCTGTAGCCACGGGCCCGCGCCTGGACTGTCTCCCGGCGCCCCCACTCCTAGCGTTTCCAGAGGGAAACCTGCGTTGGCCCGGGGGCTGCAATGTCCCCGGGCACACCCTGAAACCAAGGTTCCCGACCATGCGAGTCCTGCTCGCCACGCTCTTCGTCTGCCTTCTGTCCGCCCCGGCCTCCGCACAACCCTGTCCTCCCGCCGCGTCGCCCACCGCTGGCGTGGCCCAGGGCACCCTTGTGGCGCGCTTCCGTGCGCAGCCGCAGCAGGCGGACTCCACGGCGTGCCCGGACATGGAGCCGCGCACCTTCAGCCTCAAGCACACGGAGGTGGACGCGGAGGTCAGCGGCTTCCTCGCGTCCGTCACCGTGACGCAGGTGTTCGAGAACCCCTACGCCTCGCCGCTCGAAGCGCTCTACGTCTTCCCGCTGCCGGAGATGGCCGCCGTGGACGGCATGGAGATGCACCTGGGCGAGCGCGTCATCCAGGGCGTCATCCAGACCCGCGAGCAGGCCCGCGACACCTACGAGCGCGCCAAGGCCGAGGGCAAGACGGCCGCGCTGCTCGACCAGGAACGCCCCAACATCTTCACCCAGTCCGTCGCCAACATCCTCCCCGGCGAAACCATTCGCGTGCGCATCCACTACGTGGAGCGCCTCACCTACGACGCCGGCACCTACCGCTTCAGCTTCCCCATGGTCGTCGGGCCCCGCTACATCGGCGGCACCCCGCTGCCCACGCGCCAGGGTGAAGGCGAGGAGCCGGACACCACCACCGTCCCCGACGCGAGCCGCATCACGCCCCCGGTGCTCACCGACACGCGCAGCGGCCATGACATCCAGCTCACCGTGCGCATGGACGCGGGCCTCCCGGTCCACTCGCTGCGCTCCACCACCCACCGCGTGGACGTGACCCGCAACGGCCAGTCCCGCGCCACGGTGAGCCTGGGCCGCGACGACCGCATCCCCAACAAGGACTTCGTCCTGGAGTACGTCGTCGCCGACGCGCTCATCCGCCCCGCCGTCCTCATGCACCGCGACCCCGGCGCGGACCACGGCTACTTCCTGGTGATGCTCAACCCGCAGCTGTCCCCCACCGAGAAGGAGATCGTCCCTCGCGAGCTCTACATGGTGCTGGACACGTCCTGCTCGCAGTCCGGCCTCGCGATTGAAAAGTCCAAGGCCATCACCAAGGAGGTCCTCAACCACCTGATGCCGGAGGACACCTTCCAGGTCCTCAACTTCGACACGCAGGTGACCAAGTTCGCCCCCACCGCCGTCCCCGCCACGCCGGAGAACATCCAGAACGCCCTGCCCTACGTGGCCAACTTCTGGGGCGGTGGCGGCACCGACGTGAACATCGCCGCCCGCGAAGCCATGCTGCCCGCGAACGACCCGGCCCGCCTGCGCATGGTGCTCTTCATGACGGACGGCCTCATCGGCGCGGACGAACAGGTGCTCGCCACGCTCCAGGAGAACCTGCGTGAAGAGACGCGCATCTTCTCCGCCGGCGTGGGCTCCAGCACGAACCGCTACCTCATCACCAAGATGGGCGAACTCGGCCGCGGCGCCTCCACCCTCGTCAACCTCAACCGCCCGGAGGAAGACGTCGCCCGCGAATTCGAGCAGCGCATGCGCGGCCCCGTCCTCACCTCGCTCGTGGTGGACACCGACGGCCTGCCCGTCAGCGACGTGTACCCGAAGTCCGTGCCGGACCTCTTCGCCGGCCAGCCGCTGTTCCTCGTGGGCAAGTTCACCGGCACCGGCGACGGCGTCCTCCGCATCTCCGGCCGCGTGCGCGGCGAGGTCCGCCGCTTCGACGTGCCCGTGCACTTCCCCGAAGCCGCCCCGGAGCACGACTCGCTCAAGAGCCTCTGGGCCCGCCAGCGCATCGAGGAGCTGACCGTGGAGGGCTACCGCGGCGAGACGCCCGAAGTCGTGCAGGGCATCACCGACACCGCGCTCCAGTACCACCTCATGAGCCGCTACACGTCCTTCGTCGCGGTGGAGCAGGTGGCCCGCACGGCCCCCAACGGCGAGACGGTGCGCGAGATGGTCCCCGTGCAGCTCCCCGACGGCATGGTCGCGGGCGCGCTCAGCCGCGAGGAGATTCCGCCCGGTGACCCCATCATCTCCGTGCGCGCCCCGCGCAACGCCCGCCGCGTCACCGCCTACTTCCCCTTCGGCCTGGTGAAGCCGCTCACGTTCGACACGCTCACCCGTTCGTGGCGCGGCCGCTTCCTGGTGCCGCTGGGCATCGAGGATGGCTACTACACCGTGTTCATCATCGCGGAGCTGGCGGACGGCCGCGTGGAGCGCAGCGAGGTGCGCTACCGCCTGGACTCCAAGGGCAATGACTTCGACGTCGTCCTCTCCCAGAAGGAAGTGGCCCCCGGTGACACGCTGACGCTGGACGTGGACGCGGTGGAGGCCACGCAGGAGGTCAGCGTGTACGGCGACCTCTTTGGCGACGACCAGCAGTTGCTCGACACGCAGGACCCCCTGCGCTTCACGAAGGCGCTGGTCATCCCCGAGGGCACGCCGGCCGGCACGTATGAGCTGGTGTTCGTGGCCCGCGACGCGGCAGGCAACCGCTTCGAGCGCCGGGAGACGCTGCGCGTCATCCACGCTCGGCGTGACTGACCCGCGAATCAATCTCGGGTACCCTGACGGTCCGTTTCCGGCCCCGCGCCTTCACCGGCGCGGGGCTGTTTCTTTCGCACCGGCCGCGAGGAGTCTTCCGATGTCGTCGTCGTCCCTGCACTACACGCCCAACCTCCGCGATATTGAGTTCAACCTCTTCGAGTTCCTGGACATCGGGCGCACGTCGTTGGGCAAGGGCCCCTTCGGGGACCTGGACGAGACGGCGGCCCGGCAGACGCTGGAGACCTTCGCCCAGCTGTGCACGCAGGAGCTGGCGAAGAGCTTCGACGAGTCCGAGCACAACCCGCCCCAGCTGGTGAACGGCGAGGTGAAGCTCCCCCCCGGCCTCAAGGCCGCGATGGGCGCGTACTACGACGCGGGCATGCACCTCTTGGAGACGCCCACGCACCTGGGCGGCCTGGGCGCGCCGCCGTCGCTGGGCTGGGCCGCGTTCGAGCTGCTGCTGGGCTCCAACCCCTCGCTGGCGTTCTTCACGCTGGGCAACCTGCTCGCGCGCGTCATCGACAAGCTGGGCACGGAGTCGCAGAAGAAGCGCTTCCTGCCGCACATCCTGGACAAGCGCTGGAGCGGCTCCATGGTGCTGACGGAGCCGGACGCGGGCAGCGACGTGGGCGCCGCGCGCACCAAGGCCCGTCAGGTGGACGGCGACATCTGGGAGATTGAAGGCGTCAAGCGCTTCATCACCAACGGCGAGTCGGACATCGCGGAGAACATCATCCACATGGTGCTCGCGCGTCCGGACGGCGCGGCGCCGGGCACCAAGGGCCTGTCTCTGTTCGTGGTGCCCAAGTTCTGGGTGAACGAGGACGGCAGCCTGGGCGAGCACAACAACGTCGTCTGCACCAAGCTGGAGAAGAAGATGGGCCTGAAGGGGTCCGTCACGTGCGAGCTGACGTTCGGCGACAGCAAGCCCACGCGCGGCCTGCTGCTGGGCGAGGTGCACGACGGCATCCGGCAGATGTTCCACATCATCGAGAACGCGCGTATGGCGGTGGGCCTCAAGTCCATGGCCGCGCTGTCCGCGGGCTACTACCGCGCGCTGTCGTTCGCGAAGGACCGCGTGCAGGGCAGCGACCTGGCGAAGGCGCGCGACAAGGCGGCGCCGCGCGTGAACATCCTCCAGCACCCGGACGTGCGCCGCATGCTGATGGCGCAGAAGGCGCACGCGGAGGGCCTGCGCGCGCTGGCCCTGTTCACCGCGTCCGTGCAGGACCAGGTGGAGTTGCAGGGCGGCCACCGCTCCACGGCGGCGGGCGAGGCGGACGTGCTCAACGACATGCTGCTGCCGCTGGTGAAGGGGTACGGCTCGGAGAAGGCCTACGAGCTGCTGTCCCTGTCGCTCCAGGTGCACGGCGGTTCGGGCTTCCTGACGGACTACCCGGTGGAGCAGTACATCCGGGACCAGAAGATCGACTCGCTCTACGAGGGCACCACGCACATCCAGGCGTTGGACCTGCTGATGCGCAAGGTGGCGCGCGACGGCGGCGCGACGCTGTCAGGGCTGCTGGGACGCATCCGCGAGACGGTGGAAGGCAATGAGGGCGGCCCGGAGCTGAAGACCGAGCGCGCCGCGCTGGCGGAGGCGCTGGGGCACCTGGAGACGCTGCTCGGCACGCTGATGGGCAAGCTGGGCGAGTCCGTCTACCACGTGGGCTTCCAGGGCAACCGCGTGCTGTTCGCCGTGGCCGAGGTGGTCATCGGCTGGCTGCTGGTGCGCCACGCGGCCGTCGCGCTGGAGCGGATGAAGACGAACCCCGGCGACAAGGCGTTCTACAGCGGCAAGGTGGCCAGCGCCCGGTGGTACTGCCACGAGGTCCTGCCCGGCATCGCGCACGCGGCGCGCATGGTGGAGAACGGCAACCTGGACCTGATGGACCTGGCGGAAGAGTCGTTCTAGGCCCGCTGGCCCCGGGCCACGGGTGTGGCTCCGGGGAGACACACCGCGCTGGCCCGGAGTTCGCAGTGGGGGTGGAGCATGATGCTCTCCACCCTCACCGCGCTGGCCCTGGCCGCCACCGTCACCAACACCGAGACCGTGCACGACCTGGAGCCGTTCGGCGGCCATGTCGTCGCGTGCACCGAAGGCGGCCTGGAGCTGTTCACGTCCTCGGGCCGTCCGGTGCGCGTGCTCACGGTGGAGGACGGGCTTCCGAGTCACTACTGCCGCGCGCTGGAATCCACGGGCGACCGGCTCTTCGTCGCGACGGATGAAGGGCTGGTGTCACTGGACACGGGCTTTCATGTGACGCCCGTGCTGGACGTGCGCTGGCAGGCGCTGCCTCCCGCCGAGGACGCGAGCACCCCGGACTACGTGAGCCGGCTGGAGTCGCTGGCCACGGTGCTGCCTCCGGGCGCCACGTACACGGCGTTCTCGCCCCGCTTCGCGGGCACGGCGGAGGGGCGCCTGTTCGAGCTGGGCACCGAGCGCGCGTGGTCACTGCCCGGACCGGTGCGCTTCATCTCCGACACGCTCGACGGCGTGGACGTGGGTACCACCGAGGGCGCGTTCTCCATCAATTCACACGGCCGGCTCTCCGCGCTGCGCGACGTGCCCACCGGACCGCTGTCGTTCGCCGTCACGGAGCAGGGCGTGCGCATCGTGGGGAGTCACGGTGAGGTTCACGCGTGGGAGACGGAGTCCGTGCCACTCCAGGCCGTGAGCGTTCCCAAGGACGCCACCGTCTTGCGCGATGGCTGGGCGGGCACGCGGACCTCCGGCGTGTTCCTCCAGGACAAGAAAGGCTGGCGCCGTGTCACCGCCACCGGGCAGATCTGCGGCAATCACATCACC
Source organism: Corallococcus carmarthensis (assembly GCF_003611695.1). Lineage (GTDB taxonomy): Bacteria > Myxococcota > Myxococcia > Myxococcales > Myxococcaceae > Corallococcus > Corallococcus carmarthensis. The sequence continues at coordinate 13,769 of NZ_RAWE01000072.1, forward strand.
GCGCTGGCCCGGCATCAGGGACGGCTCGTCGTGGGCACGTTCGACCGGGGCGTCTGCATCCAGCGCGAGGACGGCCGGTGGCAGACGGTCCGCGCGCCTTCGCTCCCCAGCGACCAGGTGCTGGGCATCACCAGCGACGGACCGAACCTCTACGTCGCGACCACGTATGGCCTGGGATTCCATGACGGGAAGACGTGGACGCCCATCGCATACGGGTCTCGCAACCCCGTGGCCCTGGGGAAGCTGTCCGTGCTCAACGTGTCGCGGATGGATGACGGCATCGCGCTGGTGGATGGCCGGGGCATGTCCCTGGTCACTCCCGGGACGTCTCCCCTGTCCCTCGTGAAGCGATTGCCGCTGCCGAAGGAGTGGAGCAAGCACCCTTCCGTCGGTGAAGCCTCGGGCCGCTTCCTGTGGATGGGCAGTGAGGACCGGGGTCTGCTGCGCTGGGATGGCGCGAAGTGGCAGCGCTTCCACGACGGCCGCGACCTCACCGACAACTGGATCACCGCGCTGTCCACCGACGCGCAGGGACGCGCCGTCGCGGGCACCTGCCAGGACGGCTTCAGCTACTTCGACGGCGCGAAGTGGACCCGCGTGCGCGCCGCGTCCGGCCTGCCCTCCTCCGCCATCGTCTCCACCGCGCTCGTGCCCGGCGGGGCGCTGGTGGGCACGCTGCTCGGCGCGTCGTACTTCGACGCGGGCACCGGGCAGGTGCATGCGCTGCCGAAGCTCGCGGATCCGCGCGTCTACGCCGTGCTCCCGGAGGGCGACTCCGCCCTCTTCGGCACCGAGGGCGGCTTGTCGAGCGCGGCCTGGAAGCCCCTGACCGCTCCCGCGCTCAGCCGGCGCTGAGGTGTCTCAGGCCGGCTTCGGCGCCGCCAGCTCGCGCTCCACGTACAGCCGCAGGATGTGCATGAAGTCCTGCGCGTTGGTCACCACGCCGAACGCCTGGTGCGTGCCCCGGTCCTTCAGCTTGCTCACCACGAACTCGGACGAATCCACGCAGATGGTGGGCAGCTCCCGCAGGCTGCCGTCCTTCTCCGTCACGAACGCCGGCAGCATGTTCCCCGTCGCGATGGCGTGCAGCGCCGTGGCGACGAGCACCGCCATCGTCGCCTTCACCGAGTGCCGGCGCATCGCGTCCTGCGCCGCCAGGTTGTCCGTCACCACGTCCGGCAACGGCCCGTCATCCCGGATGGATCCCGTCAGCACGAACGGCACCCCGTGCTTCACGCACGCGTGCATGATGCCGTTGGTGATGATGCCCGCCTCCACCGCCTTCGCGATGGAGCCCGCCTGCCGCACCTTGTTGATGGCGCGCATGTGCAGCCCGTGCCCGCCCGACGTCGCCTCGCCCGCGCCGCTCATCCCCAGCGTCGTGCCGTAGATGGACGCCTCGATGTCGTGCACCGCCACCGCGTTGCCCGCGAGCAGCGCCCCCACGAAGCCGTTCTCCACGAACCACGTCATGTCCGCCCGCGCCCGCGAGTGCACCAGCGCCGGCCCCGTCACCCAGATGGGATAGCCGCCCCGCTCGCGCTCCTCCACCAAGAGCCGCGCCATGTGCCCGTAGTCGATGGGCTTCTCGCGCGAGACCTCGCTCGTCATGAACTTGAACTCGCCATCCCCGCCCTCCGCCAGGTAGGCCATGTTCACGTAGACGCCTTCACTGCCGTCCTCCGCCTTGCCCACCACCACGCGCTCGCCCGCGCGCACCCGGCGGCCCTCGCGCACCCAGAGCTCGCCCTGCGCGTCCAGCACCAGCGCGCCGTCCATGCGCGGCTCGCGCGGCATCCGCCACCGCCCGTCCACCCGCACGTACGTGGGCAGGTTCGTCGTCGTGAAGAAGCCCTCCGGCAGCACGCCGTCCGCCGGCGCCGGAGTGAAGCGCGCGTCCGGGTAGGGGGTGAACCGCGCCGCCGTGAAGTCGGGATGAGCAATGGTCGTCACCCCGCCACCATGCGCGGGCCTTCCCACCCGTTCAAGCGTGCCGCACGCCTCCATCCCCTCGGAATGTTTCCCCTTTCATAAGGGCCACCCACCTGGACGCACCCCGTCAAGACATGGCCCCGCAACCGCCGCGCGAAACCCGGGTTCAACCCTTCATGGAAGACGCGGGGGCCAACCCCCGCGCGCAAACGACGCGCTGGCACCAACGCCCGCGCACATCAGGAGGACTCACCATGGTGAAGCGCAACGGACTGGGAATGCTCGCGGCGGTGCTGGGCCTGACGGTGGCGCTGCCGGCCGTGGCCGCGGAGGCCGACAAGCGACAGGTGAACCAGCAGCAGCGCATCAACCAGGGCGTGAAGAGCGGCGAGCTCACGGGCCGCGAGGCCGTGCGCCTGGAGCGCCAGCACCGCGCGGTCCAGCGTGAAATCCGCCAGGACCGCCGGGACGACGGCCACCTGGACGCCGCCGAGCGCGCCCGCATCGACGCGAAGCAGGACGCCCTCAGCCGCCGCATCGCCCGCCAGAAGCACGACGGCCAGAGCCGCTAAATCCCCGTAAATTGCGCACCGCGACAGGACCTCCCCGGGCGGCCCACCGGGTGTCCTGTCGCCGGTGCGCGACCTTTTCAGGTCCAGATTCCGCTCCGGGTGCGCGACTTCGCCCACATGTGCGCGCCTGGAGTGAAAAGTAGATGGGGACGCAACCCCGGTTCTTGAATGCCGAGAATGGAAACAATCGCAGCCGGTGACCGAGGTCGGGTCACTGCTCCCACTCTCGGAGCCCCCCATGAGCTACCGCATCCAATCTGGCGACACCCTCTCTGGTCTGGCCAAGCGCTACGGCACCTCCGTGGACGCGCTGATGAAGGCCAACCCGGAGATCCAGAACAAGGACCTCATCTACGCCGGCCGCAGCCTGAACATCCCCGGCTCGCGTGACAGCTTCGAGCCCGGCACCCAGGGCGTGCGCGGCGGCGGTTCCAGCGGCTCCAGCAGCGGCAACGTGACGGCGCCTCCGGGCGGCGCGGGCCCGGGCACGCGGGGCCCCGGTGGCAGCCCGTTCGACATCGCGGTGTCGCACCTGGGCAAGAACGCCGGCTCGCTGAAGCTCGAGGGCAGCGGCGTGGGCGCGGACATGGAGGACTGGGTCCCCAACAACGTCAACTGCGCCAACTTCGTCTCCGCGTGCCTGGAGCAGGCCGGGCAGATCAAGGACAGCCAGCACAGCGCGTCCGTGATGACGCTCCAGGCGAACCTGGACCGCGACCCGAACTTCAAGCGCGTGGACCTGAAGGACGCCAAGCCCGGCGACGTCGTCTCCATGAAGGTGGGCAGCGGCCAGCACGTGGTGATGTTCGCGGGCTGGAAGGACGGCAAGGCCCAGTTCATCGGCTCCAACAACGTGAACTCGGACGGCTCGCAGCGCATCAGCTACTCGTCGATGAACTACCCCATCATGTCCGTGCACCAGTACCGGGGCTGAACAGACCTGTAGCCGCGGGTCTCCTGATGGGGCTTTCGCCTTCCGCGCTCCGGCGCCTGGAAGGGGGAGGCCCCATCCGCTTTTCGCGGGGTTGGCTCCGGGGTCCGCCTGGACGCCTGCCCTCCAAGGCACCCGGACTGGCGCCGGCCGCACATTGCACGTGGCCTACCGTCCAGGGTTGGACGTTCCCTGGACACGGGGTCTTTGCGGCCGGGGCCAGACGGGAGGAGGCTCCCCGGAGCCATGCGAAGCCTCATCCTCCTCGTGGAAGACCATGTCGACAGCCGTGAGATGCTGGAGGAGTTCCTCACGCTGGAAGGGTTCGCCGTGGAGGTCGCCGGCAACGGGCTGCACGCCTGGGAACGCCTCAGGCGCGGCCCCACACCGGACGTGATGCTGCTGGACCTGATGATGCCGGTGATGAGCGGCTGGGAGCTCATGGAGCGCGTGCAGAAGGAGCCGCGCCTCAAGAACCTGCCCGTCATCGTCGTGTCGGGCGCGGGCGCCACCCGCCCCGTGCCCCAGGGCATCCGGGCGTCCATCCCCAAGCCGCTGGATTTGGACGACCTGATGCGCGCGCTGGAGCCGTTCCGCTCCGCGCAGTCGCAATTAGCCGCCGCCTACTGAGCCTGCGCCGCGGGCTGCGCCGGTTCGCGCGGCAGGAGCACGCGGAAGACGGTGCCTTCGGACGCGCGCGAGCGCACCTCGATGCGGCCCCCGTGGCCCTTCACCACCTGTTCGACGATGTAGAGCCCCAGCCCCAGGCCGCCGTGCGTGTTGCTGCCCGCGCCGCGCCGGAAGGGGTCGAACAGGCGCGGCAGCATGTCCGGCGGGATGGGGTCTCCGCCGTTCTGCACCTCCAGCACCACGTGCGCGTCCGCGTCCGTCAGCGAGAAGCGCACGGTGGAGTCCGGCGGGCTGTACTGGAGCGCGTTGCCGCCCAGGTTGCTCACCACCTGCAGCAGCCGGTCCGCGTCCCAGGAGCCGTCGTAGCGGCCCGGGCCCACGTTCAGCGTGAGCGAGCGCTCCGGCCACGCCGCCTCCAGCTCCTCCACCGCCTGGCGCACCACCATGCGCACGTCGCCGGGCACCCGTTCGATGGGGATGCCGCCGCCCAGCCGGCTGCGGGTGAAGTCGAGCAGCTCTGAAATCATCCGCGCCATGCGCTCGCCAGAGCGCGCGATGCGGGACACCGCCTTGCGGTCGCGCTCCTGGAGCGCGTCGCCGTGCAGCAGCCTGGTGACGGACAGCTGGATGGCGTTGAGGGGGTTGCGCAGGTCGTGGCTGACGATGGCGATGAGCCGCTCGCCGAACTGGGCCGCTTCGCGCGCCGCCTCTTCCGCGCGACGGCGCTCGGTGACGTCCACCAGCGTGACGACGCCCGCGACGATGTGGTCATCCCGGTCGCGCACGGGCGCGCTGGAGCCCAGGAGGTGCGCGGTGGTGCCGTCCGGCCGGCGCACCTGGAGCGGCTCCGCCTGACGCGTCTCCCCGGTGCGCAGCGCGCGGGCCATGGGCCACGCGTCGTCCGCCAGCGGCTCGTTGTCCGCGTTGAACATCTGATGCGACGACTCGTAGTCCGCCAGGCTGGACGAGGGCCGGAAGGGATGGCCCAACAGCGACTCCAGCGCGCGGTTGCCCAAGAGCAGCCTGCCGCTGGGCGCCTCCGCGATGAGCACGCCCGCGGGGAGCTGGTCCAACACCGCCGCAAGCCGCGCGCGCTCCGCCTCGATGGTGGCCAGCAGGCGCTGCCGCTCCGCTTCCGCCTGACGGCGCTGCGTGATGTCCAGCACCGTGGCGGCGCGGCCCACGCGGCGGCCCGTCGCGTCCCTCAAGGAAGTCACGTGCACGAACGCGGGGAAGCGGCTGCCGTCGCGGCGCAGGTGCAGCGCTTCGTATTCGTGGAACGGCTTGGAGCTGGCCGCGGCCATGTGCCGGGGCAGCGCGCCGCGCGACTCGGGCGCCACCAGGTCCTCCAGCTTCAAGCCCTTCAGCGTTTCAGTGGGCTGCCCGTGCATGCGCGCGAGCGCGGGGTTCGCCGCCACGAACGAGCTGTCGTCCGCGCCCATCACCGCCACGCCCACGCCCAGGTGCGTGAAGATGTCCTCCCAGCGCTGGGGCCCTGGTACGTCCGAGGTGCCCTGTTCGCGCGCCGCTTCCGCCGCCTCGCGCGACGCGAGCAGCCGGGCCTGGACATGGGCCTCCAGCGCCGCGGCCTCCACCGCGTCCACCGCGTCGTGGAAGCGCTCCACCTGCTCAGCGTCCTGACCGCCCTGCTCGCGCCACAGCCGCAGCACCATGTCGCGCAGGCGCCGGAAGTTCGTCGTCGTGGGGTGCCCGTCGGAGCCCTGCACCAGCAGCGACAGCTCGCGCGCCAGGGCGTCGGAGACGCGCGCGTCCGGGTTCGCCATCCGGGCCGCCACCGCGGACAGCCCGTGGGCGAAGGTGTCACCGGAGCCTGGGGCTTCGTGGAGCCATGCGTCCTGGAGGACGTCGCGGGACTGGAAGAGGAAGTCGGCGAGGGGCAGGGACACGGTGCGCGGACTCGGGGGCGAAGGGCCTTGGGGGCAGCCGGGAAGAGGAGGTCCCTCCGACTTAGGCGCCCGCTTCGGATGCGACAAGGACCGTCTGGCGACGTGTCAGGAGGAAGGCGAACGGACCAGACCCAGCGGCCGCAGGGCGGTCAACCGCAGCAGCCCCGCGCCCGGCTCCACCCGGTAGCGGACCTGGAAGCCGCAGGCGAGCACCGCCGCCCCCTCCCGCCCCGACGGCATCACCGGCAGCGACGGCATCCGGCTGGCGAGCGCCCCCAGCTCCTCCTGGAGCCGCTCGCGCACCGCGGGCGTACACGCCGTGAGCGTGCGCACCACCGGAGGTTCCAGCTGGCAGCGGTAGGCCATGAACGCCGCCAAAGGTGCGCATCTACAGCGTACCTGCAAGATGACAGTGCAGCGGTGAGGCTGGCTGTCGGGTGCTGGGCGTCTGGGGGGAACAGTCCCCGGGGTGCACTGTCGGACGCGCGACTCTGGGACTCCCACTAGACCCGGGGTCCACTTCAAGAAACCAAGGAAAAGAGAGTCAAATGGAGGGATGGCCCTCGGCGTCCATCACCTGATGCTCGTCGAGGACGATCGGACGTGGCGGGAAGGCGTGGGCCGGGCCGCGAGCGAAGCGGGCTTCCTGGTGTCGTCCGTGTCGGACGGCGCGGAGGCGCTGCACTGGCTGCGTCATCATCCGCGCGCGCAGCATCCGGACCTCATCCTGCTGGACGTGGTGTTGCCGCGGTTGGATGGATGGGAGGTGTACGGCCAGTTGCGCACGGACGCGCGGCTGCGGCACCTGGTGGTGATGATGATGTCCTCCGGGAGCGGCACGCCGGACGTGCCGCTGCACGGCGTGGTGGGCTTCCTGCACAAGCCGCCCCAGCCGGAGGCGCTGGTTCGGGAGCTGGCCGCGCGGCTGCGCGAACTGCCCGGGCGTCCGCCCGAACCGCCGCGCATGCCGTACGCGCTGCGGCTGACGGACGAATCGCTCTATGCATTGCATGCCCTGCCCGCCCCGGTCCGTCACGCGGTGCGCGTGCACCTGCTCCGCGCCGCGGAGCTGTCCGCCACGGAGCTGCCGTTGGCGTCGTCGTGGCTGATGGCGCTGCACAGCGAGCAGCCCTCGCTGCTGGTGACGGTGGAGGGCGTGCGCGTGGTGCTGGTGGTGGACGACGCCGCCTGCGCGCTGACGGCGACCATCGTCATCGTGCCCAGCCACCTGCGCCGCGCCTGACGAAGGCTCACACCACCGGCACGCGGTGGACTTCACCCGAGTGCAGGTCCAGCCACACCACGCGGCCGAACAGGTCGTGGACGACGCACCAGTCCTCCGTGAGGCGCACGACCTGGGGCGGGGTGCCGGAGAACTCCACCGTGGCGCGCGCGTGGCCGGCGAGGCCGCGCAGGACGGACGTGTGCAGCTCGCGCTTCTGGAAGCGCGCCACGCTCCAGGCCTGCGCGAGCACCACGCCCGCGCGCTCCTCGTCCTGCCGGGACGGGAGGTGGAAGCGCCGCGCGGCGATGGGGGCCAGATAGGGCCAGGGTCCGGACTCCATGTCCTTGGGGAGCACGATGCGCTCGGCCATCGCCTCGCCGTCGGGCGTGAGCGCGAGGGCTCCCGGCGCCCCCCGCAGGTCCGGCATGTTCGCGCGCCCGCGCAGGGTGGGGCCGCCCGCCAGGCTGTAGATCCAGCGCTCCAGGTGTTCGAAGTCCTGGCCCGGGGTGAGGTGCATGACGAGGAAGGACAGGTGTTGCGCGTCCGCGGCCAGCTTCAGCACGGTGCCGCCCACCTGGGTCACGCGCCACAAGGAGCGCGGCTCGGCGGCGAGCGTGTCCACCATGCTCACGGTGTCGCGCGCGGCGATGAACCACCGTTCCCCGTCGTAGGTGGGAGCCCACGCGTCCAGCTCCGTGTCGCACCAGCGCGTGGCGCGCCGCTCCACCAGGTCCAACCGCGACAGGCGCCACAGGTCGCCCCGGCGCGCCAGCGCGAGCGCGCGGTTCCCCTGCTCGGACACGACGAGTGAGTACGACGGCACGTCGAAGTTCGCGAGCGTGCGGCCGTCCGGGCCCACCAGCCGCGCGCCCGCTTCCCCCAGCGCGAGCAGCACGCGCTGTCCCGGCAGCACCACGGCGTCATGCACGGCGTGGGCGCCCGCGTCGTTCCGGTCCATCCACACGCGCACCGGCGGCAGGTCGTTCGCTTCGGCCCAGGGGCGCCGTTGGGAGGCCTGCGGCGTCGGAAGGTCCGTGCGCAGCGCGGCCATCGCAGGGTCCTTCAGGGCGCGCAGCTGCTGGAGGAGCTTGGAATGGGGAGGGAAGATGTCCGCCGCTTCGTCGCGCATCAGCGCGCGCGTCACCGGGACGAGGAGCGCGCTCCGGGCATCGGAAGCGTCCTCGCGCAGCAGCTCCATGGCGAAGGCCAGGCGTTCCGGGGCGCGTGCGGGGGCGTCGTCCGACAGCAGGGTCTGGACGTCCTCGCGCGCGGCGCCAAAGCCGTCCGGGAACCCGAGCGCCAGACGTGCCAGGAGCTTCGCGCCGCTCGCGCCGCCGGCCTGGATGCCCCGGTCCACCCAGGCCCGTGCGATGTGGCGCGCGGAGCTGACGGGCCACACGGCGTCCACCGCGCGCGACCAGTCTCCGGCCTCCGCGAGCGACTCCGCCCACAGCAGGCGCAGGGCCTGGGCTTCAGCGGGATGGGTCTTCTCCAGGCGCAGCACCGCGTCCGCGAACACGCCCGAGCGCCGTGCGATGGACACCGCGCGCTCCACGTCCTTCGCGAGGAACCACTGGCGCACCACGAGGCTCGCGGGGAGGCCGCGGCCCTCGGCGAGCTCCGCCGCGAGCTGGAAGCGGCCGTGGCGTTCCAGGAAGGACACGGCCTCTTCGATGGCGCCCAGCAGCTCCGCGAGGACGAAGGCGGCCTCGTCGATGCGGCCTTCGCGCTCCAGGCGGCGGAAGGTCTCGCGGTAGCGCTCGCGCAAGGCCTCGAACACGGCGGGGCCACCGCCGAACGATTGCGCGGCACCGCTCCGGCCCTGCGGCTGGATGCGCAGCTCCTCGCGCGGTCCGGGGACTCCCAGCGCGAGCCGTGCGCGTTCGTCCAGGTCCTTGGTCAGGGGGATGGCGTGGCGCAGGGCTTCGTCGAGCTTGCCCTCATCGAAGAGTTCGAAGAGGCGGCGGAGGTAGTCGCCCTTGCGCTGCCCGACGAGCCGGCCCAGGAGCGTGTTCTGGAGCATCCACGCCTTCAGCTGCTCGAGCGCACCGGGGCCTTCCGGTTCGGCGGGACGTGTGCCAGCACCGGGTTCGGGCAGTGAGGCCTGTCGTGAAGCCGTGGCGCTGTCGCGTCCGCGCATCCCGGCGAGCAGCCGCGCGAACCAGCCAGGCCGCCCCCCGGTGCCCGGCGTGGTCACGGAGCTCGAACCGAAGAGGCGCTGCCACAAGCTGGGGCTCGATGCGTGCGAATCCGATGCGCCTCCCGTCTCCGCGCGGAAGGCCTTGCGCAGGCGTGAGAACAATCCCTCACGGCGCACGGTCAGCGTTGCTTCACCGGGCTTCTGGGAGAAGGCCCGTCGCAGCCTCGCGAAGAAACCCTCGCGCACCACCGGGACCTCCCGCCCCTCCATGCGCGCCAGCATGCGCTCCGCTTCGGGTGCGAGCGTGGGCACCTTCGGTCCGAACGACTCCCGCGTGGGCGGAGGCAGGGGCTCCAGTGCAACCTTGATGGGTGGAGGTGGCGCGCCCAATCCCTTCACTCGCACGCGCCGCCACTCCGACACGTCCAGCCACGCTCCCGGATCCACCTGGCGCAGCTCTCCGGGCACGTACATCCGCGCGACGCCCGCGTGCACCAGCACGATGGCTCCATCTGGCGGCGCCAATCGCTCGCGTTCTTTCGCGCTCAGCGGTGCGCTGGTGAGCACGCCGGCCTCCAGCACCAGGGGCAACCCGGGCGCGGCATCCACCGCGCTCTTGCGAGGCGCCGCCAGTTTCAGCAGATGGCCTCCCGCCAGCGCCCAGACCGTGGCGCCGGGGCACCATGCCGCCAACACGCGGCGGCGCGCTTCAGCCTCTCCCAGCGTTTCAGGATGGAACCAGTACGCCGCAGCCACCACGGTGCCCCGGTGCACGTGGGCACGGGGACGCATGACTCCAGACGCGCGGCTCACGGCGTGGCCTCCGGGACGGAGCGGTACAGCACCGCCTGCTCCATCAGGTCCCACAGCACGAACTCTCCCGCCTGCGTCAGCCATCCGAACACCGGCTGCCCGTGGCTCGCCGCGGCCTGCACCACGGGGCCGCTGGCCGTCACCAGCACCCGTGGCGACTGGTTCGAGAAGAAGTGGAAGGTGCGTTGATCCGGGCCCAGCGCGACCAGTCCCGGCGGCGAAGGAGCGGGAGGCTTCACCACGCCCACCACGCGGTAGCCCTCGGGCACGGGGAGTACCGACACGCCCGTGTCCAGGAACAGCCTCCAATCCAACTCCCTGTCACGCACCGCGAGCAGCCCCGCGTCAGGATGCGCTCCCGACGGCGAGTAACCGAAATACGCGTCACCGTGACGCGCGTTGAGCGGGACGGCATGGGCCGGCCCTTCGCTCAGCACCCGCAGCCGCGAGATGACCGCCCCTCCGCTCTGGGGCCGCAGCACGCAGACCGGGCGCGACTTCACCTCGGCTATCGCGGAGACCTGTTCGTTCTCCAGGACCAGTGCCGACGTCCCCTCCGAGGACGGAGGCGCCAGCAAGAAGAGCCGGTCCTTTCCGTCCTTCATCCACAGGTATTCCTGCCCACGCGGATCCACCCAGCTCACGACGCTCAGCGGGAGCGCGCCGGGCGCGGGATCCGGCCGCACGGAGTCATCCGTCACGTGGTAGCGCGCCTTCCGGAAGCCCTCCGGGGTACGCACCTGCCCGTGCATCACGTAGGTGTCCCCGTGGCGCGCAAGAACCAGCAGGCCACCCGAGTAGCGCCATCCCGCCGCGACCACGCGGTGCCCGGGATGCACCTGGACGCGCCGGGGCTTGGGCACGGTCGCGCGCGGTGAATGCGGCACCGCCATGGCCTCGACGGCGCCATCCGCGGAGAACAGCAGCACGCGCCGGCCATCCCCGGAGAAGGAGAACTTCACGATGCGCCGGTCCGCCTTGCGCGGCATCCATCCGGAAGACCCCTGATGCGAGCTGAACGGATTGCGCAGCAGCCGCAGGCAGTCCTCCGGCGGAGGAAGCTCCAGCACCACCGAGCGCGGAACACGGGCCGCGGGCCGCACGTCCACGGTGAGCCGGTGCGCGCCGGGCTCCATCGGTTCGGAGACCTCCACGCGGGACATCCCCTCCGAGCCCTCCAGACGGCCCAGGCGCGAGGAGCCCACGAGCCACACGTCCTCGGGCGCTCTTGAAAGCTCCAGGGCCTCGCGCCACGCGGACAGGTGCCGCGACGACGCGGGGGTGGTGGACCGGGCTTCCAGCCACGCGAGGAGCGACGTGCCGCCCAGCCCCGTATGGGTGGCGCGAGCGGGTTCGGTCTGGAGCGCGCCCCAGGTGAACGCCGCGCCCACGGCCTCTGCACGGCGCGCGAGCACGACCAGCAGCGCGAGGTGCGCGATGCGCGGCAGGCCCAGTTGATCCGGTCCCACGTCCAGCAGCACCACGGTGCGCCGGGCCCCCTGCGGTTGCCGGAACGCGGGCTTGAGGAACGACAGCTCACCGAAGGCCGCGCGGCGCACCAGTTCGTCCGGTGCCTCCAGGGCCCAGAGCCATTCACTCACGAGCAGCCGGTCGAACGTCCCCCGGCGCGACAGTCCGTCATAGCCCTGCGGTTCACCCCCCTCGGCCTCACCGCGAGGCCGCAGCGTCCCGAGCGCCGCCGACAACCGCGCCACGTGCGGCCCCAGCTGCCGCGCCAGGTCCTCCGGAAAGAGGGACAGTTGCGTCGCCCAGGGCCGCAGCGCGGGAGGCAGCGCGGTCACGAAGCGGCCTCGGCGCCATTCGCCGCGGGCAACCACGCCACCAACGAAGACCGGTCGACAGGCTGCGCCCCGCCCACGGACACGAGCACGCCCGACGCAGGCAGCACCGCGAGCGGCGCATCCCCCTCCCCCGCGAGCAGCGCGCGCTCCAGCAGCGAAGGCGCCACGTCCGGCTCCAGGGCACAGGGCAAGAGCAACGCGGGAGCCAGCGGGTCACGCCCCAGGTACACCGCGCCATCCACCCACGGCAGCGAAGTGGAAGCCCCCAGCAGCACGAGCACGTCCGGCCCCGCGACACCGGTCCACGATGCCAGCGTCGCGTCCTCTGTTCGGAGAGCGCGGTGTCCCAGCGCGAGCGCCACGGGACCCACGCCCGCCACGGCCACGGGCTCCAGGGGCAGGACCCGGGGACGCCAGCGCACGGGAAGCCCCGCGACAACAGGTTCCGGTGGCGGCCTCATGACATCCCACGCCCATTGCTCACCCCGCCACTCTAGAACGCCTCCCCTGGAGGACGTGAGCAACTCCCGCTGTACAGCGCACGGAGCCATTGCCCATGCTTCCACGCATGAGCACGACCCGGATCCGCTCCCACGTGAAGGCCCCCCGCTCGCGCGTCTACCAGGCCCTGATTGACGCCCGAGCGGTCGCGGCGTGGATGGTGCCCGACGGCATGACCAGCCACGTGCACGCGTTCGAGCCCCGCGAGGGCGGCGCGTTCCGCATCTCGCTCACCTACGACGCGCCCACGGAAGCCGGCAAGACGACCGCGCATACCGACACGCATCACGGCCGCTTCGTGAAGCTCGTGCCGGACGAACAGGTCGTCGAAACCACCGAGTTCGAGACTCCCGACCCCGCGCTGCGCGGAGAGATGATCATCACCTTCACGCTCACGGACGCGGAGGACGGCGGCACCGACCTCCTCGCCGTGCACGAGGGGCTCCCGCCCGGCGTGCCGCCCTACGACAATGAACTCGGCTGGCGGATGTCCCTGGCGAAGCTCGCGAAGTACGTCGAGCACTCCGGCTCAGCGTGACGGAAGCTCCCGCGCCGCGACCTTCGGCAGGGCGCGGTACTCCTCCGTCAGCACGAACCCGTCCCCCATGTTGGTGACGCGGGTGAGCGCGTAGAAGTCCTGGAAGCGGTACTCCGCGCTCGCCTGCCGCAACAGTCCCTGTCGCAGCTCCTCCACGCTGCCGTCCCCGGCCTGCATCATGGGCGGGCCCGCCAGCGTCGCGAGCGTCACGTTCGCCGCGCGGAACGTCGCGCTGACGGGGGCGGGGTCCACCGCACGGCTCACGGCAATCAAAGACACCAGCCGGCCATCCGCGCCGAACGTCACCCACATGTTCCGGATGGAGGCCTCGCGCTTCAAGCCCGGGAACAGCGCCGCCGGCACCTCTTCACAATCCAGGTCCCCCTGGCTGCGCGGCACCGAGCACTTCACGCCATGCGCCTCCGCCCACGCGAGCAGCGAGTCGCGCGTGGTCTGCTCCAAATCAAACCCCAGCGCGGGCCGGGCCAGCGCTGGGCTCTCTCCCCGGTAGGTGGCCGCGAAACGCTCTCTCGCGGCCTCCTTCTGCTCGGGGCTCTGCTTCACGTCGTACCCCAGCGGGCACCCCGCCGCGGACGCGGCCTGCGGCATGGACATTCCCATCCACTTCAGGAGCGGGCGGCCAGACGGCGTATGGGCGAAGCCCATCACCGCCGTGAACAGCCCGGCCACTCCCACGGTGGAAACCAGCACGCGGCGCACGCCACGCGGCAGAACGATGCGAGTCATGGTGCCCTCGAGGGAGTGACTACTTGCCGACGATGGACGCCTTGAACGCGGCGTCCGTCACGATGGGAGCGAAGCAGGAGGACACGTCCGCGGACGTCACGCCGTTGTCCGTGAGCGCCGGCACCACCATGTTCGCGATGAAGTAGTCGTACTGGGAATTCGTGATGGCCATGCCCACGTGCGCCGCCACCATGTTCTGCGGGCCCGTGTACGTCTTGCCATCCGTGTACGTGATGGATTCCGGACCGCCATAGGCATACACGAGGAACGCCGCCAGCTTGCCCTCGAAGGTGGCCGCGTCGTCCGCGTACGCCGGGCCCTTGCTCGCGTCACCGATATGGGTGAAGGACTCGCCCAGGTTCGTCGTGCCCTTGGGGCCATTCAGCTCCGCCAGCGTCTTCGCGACGATGGCCTTGTTCACCGCGACGAACGCGTTCGCGCCGAACGTGTCCCACGCGTTCTTGTTGCTGCTCGTGCAGCGCAGCGACGTGCCCGGGCCCGTGCCCGTGGGCATGTAGCCCGTGCCCGCGTCCGGCATGTTGTTGTCATCATCGTCTCCGCAGCCCGCCAGCAGGGCCGCCGAGGCAATCGCCAACGCGGCGAAGGTGTTTCGCATGAGGTGTCCTCCCGAGGATGGAATGCCCACGGCACGCCGCACCGAGGGCGGCCGTCCCGCTGGCAACCACCCATACGGACTCCCGCATGCGTTGGATTCCGCCGGAATTCAGGAAGGACTTCCGGACCGCGTCACGCCGCGCGAGTGCTCACGTCCTCCAGCACCGCCGCCACCGCGCCGCGCAACGCACGCAGCGTCTCCGGCAACGCTTCCGGCGCGAAGCCCGCGTCCATCTCGCGCGCCACGCCCTCCAGCTTGAGCCGCCACGCGGCCAGCGCGGCCGCATCCGCGGGCCGCGACTCCAGCAGCGCATGTCCCGCCTGCGCGATGCGCTGCGCCCGAGCCAGCGGCCCCGCGCTCGCCTCCAGCGCCGCGGCCGGCAGCGCCGTGTTCTCCGACGCGGACAGCACGTCGCGCAGGACGTCGCGCGCCAGCGCCTGCGCCTCCTTCGTGGGCACCGCGTAGACGAGCGGCCACAGGTCCGCCACGCCCGGCGTCGTGCGCCCCGCCAGCGCCGCCGCGGACGCGACCAGCCGCTGCACCTTCACCGCCCGCCGGTCCGACAGGGCGATGCCCGCGGCCCGCAGCGTCCGCAGTGCCTGCGCCAGGTGCGGCCGCACCGGCCCCAGGTCCGCGCGCCGCGCCGCCTGGGAAACCACGTCCAGGGACTGGAGCGACGCCACGCGCGGCGCCGCATCCGCCCACAGCGACGCGCCCCCTTCCAGCAGCTCCTCCAGCCGGGGGTCCGGCACCGGCTCCACGAAGATGCGCGCGAGGAAGCGGTCCGCGAACGCGGCCAGCGCGTCGTCCTCCGGCAGCGCGTTGGACGCGCCCACGCATACCCGCAGCGGACACTGCATGCGCGTGTGGCCGCGCCGGAAGGTGCGCTCGTTGAGCAGGCCCAGCAGCGTGTTGAGGATGGCGGTGGAGCCCAGGAACACCTCGTCCAGGAAGGCCACCTCCGCCTCCGGCAACATGCCCGCCGTCTCCGTCTCCACCAGCCCCTCGCGCAGCTTGCGCAGGTCCACCGGCCCGAAGATTTCGGACGGCTCCGTGAAGCGACCCAGCAGGTATTCGAAGTAGGAACCGCCCAGGCCGCGTGACGTCCTGCGCACCGCCTCGCTCTTCGCCGTGCCCGGCGGGCCCACGACAAGCAGGTGCTCGCCCGCCACCGCCGACAACGCCACCAGCTCCACCATCGCCTCGCGCTCGACCAGCCCCCGGCTTGCGTCGGTGAGCGCGTCGCGGACCTCGGCCGCCGCGACCTCGAAAGATACGGACATGCCCCGGAGCCTAGCCTCGCCCCCGGTCCGGCATACAGTGCGGCCATGGATACGAAGTGGAAGTGGCTGGCGCTGGCGGGCGTGCTGGGCGCGGGGCCAGCGGTCGCGGACGGCTGGCACGGCTATGCCTCCGTGGGCGCGGGCATCACCCTGGATCATTTCAGCGAATGGCGCGCCAAGGGCCCCGCCCTCCAGGCGTGGCTCGCCGTGGAGACGCCCCCCGGCCTGTCCCTGGGCGCCGTCTTCGAGACGACCCAGACCTGGGGCCAGCAGTTCGCGGAGGCCCAGAACCCCTCCGAGATGAGCCGCGTGCAGCTGGACTACACGGCCGTGGGGTTGGAGGCCCGCCTGCGCTTCCTGGGCGACAAGCCGGTGACGCCGTGGGTGGGCGCGCGGCTGGCGAAGAGCTGGTCGCAGCCCTTCACCCCCAACAGCCTGGGCCAGCTGCGCCGCGAGGACTTCGACGTCACCAGCATGGCGTTCCGCGTGGGCCTGGACGGATGGATTTCCGACCGGTGGGGCATCTCCATCGCCACCGCGCTCCAGTTCTGCGACGTGAAGTTCACGAAGGACACGGACGACACCAGCGCCAGCGCGGGAGTCAGCGTGAACATGTGCGCCAAGCCGCTCCAGAGCATCGTCGCCGGGCCCGTGCTGCGCTTCTGACGGGCGCGGGTACAGTGCGCGCCCATGAACGCGCCGCCCCCCACCTCCGGTCCCCGCTGGCTCTACCTGCACGGCTTCGCCTCCGGCCCCGCCTCCGCCAAGGGCGTCTGGCTGGACGCGCACTGGGCGAAGCAGGGCATCCCGCTGGAGCGCCTCAACCTGCGCGTGCCGTCGCTGGAACACCTGGGCCTGCACGCCATGCTGGACACCGTGCGGGACGCGCTGGGCGCTCCCAATGACCGCGCCGTCGTCATCGGCTCCAGCCTGGGCGGGCTCGTCGCCGCGCGCACCGCGGAGCAGGACTCGCGTGTGAGCGCGCTGGTGCTGCTGGCCCCCGCCTTCCACTTCGTGGAGCAGCTCCAGCGCCGCATGGGCCCCCACGCATGGGCGGAGTGGAAGCGCACGGGCTTCCTGGAGACGGACGACCACGCGGAGAAGCGCCGCGCGCGCGTGCACCACGGCATCGTGGAGGAGGCCCAGGCCATGGACGCGAAGCGGGGCTTCTGGCCCGACGTGCGCGTGCCCACCCTCGTCATCCACGGCCGCAAGGACGACACCTGCGACGTGCGCTATTCGCGCGAGTGGGCCCAGGGCAAGCGCCACGTCCGGCTGGTGGAGGTGGACGACGGCCACGAGCTGACCGCCTCGCTGGAGCTCATCGCCAGGGAGGCGGATGCCTTCCTGACCCCGTGGCGGGGTGTGGAGCAACCCCGGCAGGTGTTCACTGGCGGCTGACCGGAGGGGGCCCGTACGGCGGTCGTATTCGCGTCCTGAACGCGCCGGTTAAGGTGGCGGCCATGAACCGCGAATACCACCGCTGGCACAGCCCGCGGCTGAACCGGGACATGGAAGTGCTGCTGTACGGGCACTCGGGCGAGCCCGTCATCCTGGTGCCCACGAGCAAGGGCCGCTTCTACCAGCCCGAGGACTTCGGCCTCATCGGCGCCATCGCGGACGGCATCGCCGCGGGCCGCTACGTCGTGGTGTGCGTGGACTCGGTGGATGAAGAGTCCTGGTACAACAAGGACGTCGCCCCCGCCGTGCGCGTGGCCCGCCATGCCCAGTGGGAGGACTACCTGGTGCACGAGGTGGTTCCGCTCGTCCGGGGCCGCGCCGCCGGAGGCCGCCTCACGCTCGCCGGGTGCAGCCTGGGCGGCTTCCACACGTACAACGTGGGCCTGCGCCACCCGGACGTCTTCCAGCGCCTCATCTCCATGGGCGGCAAGTTCGAGACGGAGGACTTCCTCGACGGCCACCACGACGAACAGGTGTACTTCCACACCGCGCCGCAGTGGCTGCCCAACCTGCACGACCCGGGACGCCTGTCCTCCCTGCGCCGCGTGGAGATGACCCTGGCCGTGGGAGAGCATGACTTCTGCCGCCCCTCCAACGAGAACCTCTCCAAGGTCCTCTGGCAGAAGGACATCCGCAACGACCTGTCCATCTGGAACGGCGGCACCCACGACTGGCCCGTGTGGCGGCAGATGATCCGCCAGTACCTGCCGGCCTGAAGCCGCTCCAAGGACGCCGCTTCCCACAAGGGGGCGGCGTCTTCGCTTCGAGGGAGCGCCAGACTCCGGACACGACAAAGCCCCCGGTCGGAAGGACCCGGAGGCTCGTGCGAGGCTCCACCGTCGTGGCGGAGGCTCAGTCGATGGGCATGAAGATCTTGAGGCCCGTGCGGCCGTTGTTCGTCGTGTTGCGCTCGATGAAGTCGCTGGCGGACGAGTGGCCGTCACCGCTGGTGATGGCCGTGTGGCCGTAGATGCTGCCCGCGGCCGACGAGGTCTTCTCCCACGTGAGGATGAGGCCCGGAATCTTCAGCGCCTCCTCCAGGGACATGTCCACCTGCTTGAACTTGTCGCGCGGCAGGTTGTTGTCGATCTGGTTGCCGTTGCCCGACACGCCGATGCCCATGGCGTTGCGGATGGCCCGGCTCACGCCCGTGGCGCACAGGCCCTGGCTGTTGTAGCCGCCCATGCCCATCGCCGCCGCGCGGCCCGCGTCCGCCAGCCGGCGCATCGTGGCGCTCGCGTTGCTGGGACCCGCGCCCGTCGGACCGCCCACGTCCACGCCACCCGTGTTGCCACCCCCGCGCACACCCTGACGGCCACCACCCGCGTCGAAGCTGTCACGCCCCGAGTGGCCGATGCGCAGCGTCCGGCCGGAGTAGATGAGGTTGGGGTTCGCGATGTTGTTGTCGCGCGCCAGCTTCGCAACGGAGGTGCCGAAACGAGCGGCCAGGCCAGAGAGGGTGTCGCCAGGGCGGATGCGGTAGTTGGACATGTAAGCTCCTGCCCCCATTGTCGGGGCTTCCCGATCCAGGTTGCGCCCGTTTCCTAGATTCTTGGACTTTCTGCCCGGGCTGGAAATCTACACCCAATCCGCTCCAACTCAGCCTTCCAGGGGCCGGAGGGTGCCGGCGCTGACGCGCCAGAAGCGCCACAGCACGGCGGCGGCCACGGTGATGAGGCCCGCGCACAGGCCCCACCAGATGCCCAGCACGCCCATGCCCAGGTGGAAGCCCAGGAGCAGGGTCAGGGGCAGGCCCACGGCGTAGTGGCCCACGATGTTGGCCACGAAGGTGAAGCGCGTCTGGCCGGCGCCGCGCAGCACGCCCGCGCCCACGCCCTGCACGCCGTCGAAGACCTGGAAGATGGCGCCCACCATCAGGAGGGGCAGCAGCAGCGGCAGCACCTCCGGAGGCGCCCCGGCCAGCTTCGCCAGGCCCAGGGGGAAGAGCGCGAACACGAGCCCGCTCAGGGACATGGCCACCGCGCCGGTGGCGAAGGCCATCAGCCCGCTCCTGCGGGCCTGAGGCGTGTCGTGCGCGCCCACGGCCCAGCCCACCCGCACGCTGCCCGCGTTGCCGATGCCCAGCGCCATGGTGAAGGTGAGGCTGGCGTAGGAGAGGGCAATCTGGTGCGCGCCCACGCTCACCGGCCCCAGCTTCGCGGCCAGCACGCCCGCCAGCGCGAAGACGCCCACCTCCGCCGCGATGTGCAGGCCAATGGGCAGCCCCACCCGGAAGGCCCGCAGCTGGTCCGCCTTCACCGGCTTGCGCGACGGCGTGCCCGGCACGGGGATGAGCTGCACCGCCCGAGCGACGATGAGCACCTCCATCGCCGTGCACAGGAGCGTGGACAGCGCCGCGCCCGCCGCGCCCATGGCCGGCACGTGGGTGAGCGGCCCCGCCCACGCGGGCAGCGACTGGCCGCCGAAGACGAACAGCGGCACCAGCGCCAGGTTGACCACGTTGGCCAGCACGGCGGACACCACCAGCGGCCGGGGCATCCCGATGGCCTGCAGGTACGCGCGCACCGTGAGGAAGATGAGCATCAGGGGCAGGCTGGGCGCGCGGAAGTGCAGGAAGGCGCGCACCTGGACGATCTGCTCCTCCGCCACGCCCACCCACGGCAGGCCCGACGGCACGGTGATGAGCACCGCCCACAGCACCACGCCCACGAACGCGGACAGCCAGATGCCCTGCCAGAGCACGTCCCGGGCGCGGCGCGGGTGGCCGGCGCCAATCGCCTGGGACACCAGGGGGTCCACGCCCATCATCAGCCCCATCCCGAAGCTGCTGACGGCGAAGAAGAGGGCGTGGCTCAACCCCACCGCGGCCAGGGCCGACGTGCCGGCCCGGCCAACGATGAAGGTGTCCGTCACGCCCATCAGGGACTGCCCCGCCTGCGCGATGCACAGGGGGACCGCCAGCGCCAGCAGGGCGCGCAGCTCCCCCCGGATGCCGCGGGCCGGGGGGGACGATACGGAAGGTTCGACGGCTTCGGGCGGCATGGCGGGGCCTATAGGGAAGGGATCGCGCTGGCGCAAGCGACGCAATCCCTTCTTCCGCCTGACCGCCCTCCCGCCCTGTCAGGGCAGGCTGACGGGGAACGGCACCGTGACGAGCGGCGTCTGGAGGCTGGTCACCTTCGACACGCGCAGGCCCGCGTCGCTGATGGCGTAGACGTAGTCATCCGCCATCACGCTGCGGCGCACGTCCGACGTGTAGTAGTAGCTCCACTGCGGATACCCGGAGGTCTTGAACAGGTCCGACATGGGCACCGCGCCCACCGGGGAGATGCCCGCCGTCAGGTCCACGCGGAACACGCGCAGCTCCGTGCGGAAGCTGGACCAGTAGTCCTCGTAGGACGAATAGGACCGCGTGTAATCCGTGAACGGGATGGCCACCAGCCCCTTGGCCGCGAAGTAGTTGAAGGCCTTGTGCTCGTAGAGGGCCTCGCTCCAGCCGTAGGCCTCGCCCACCAGCTGCGTGGAGACCTCCTTCGGGTTCGCCAGGTCGCCGACGTCGAAGAGGGACAGCTTCAGCTGGCTCGTGCCGCAGCAGCCGCCGTTCGGCTCCGTGTGGATGCCCAGCGTCAGCAGGTGGTGGTCGCCCACCGGGTGCATGTACGTGGAGAAGCCGGGCACCTTCAGCTCGCCCACCTTGCGCGGGTGCGCGGGGTCGCTCAGGTCGAAGGTGAAGAGCGGATCCACCTGGAGGAAGGTGACGACGTAGCCGCGCGGGCCCGCGAAGCGCGCGCTGAAGATGCGCTCGCCTTCCGCCAGGTCCTCGCTGCGGCCCAGCTCCGCCATGTACCCGTTCTTCACGCCCAGCGTCGTCACGCGGCTGGCCGTCGTGGTGCGGCCCCACCACCAGTCCTCGTGGTCCGGCTCCGGGATGCGCGTCGTCACCGTGGTGGCCAGGCGCAGCACGCCTTCGTACTCATCCAGCGCGAACTGGTTGATGGGCGTGCCCTCCACCGTGCCGGAGCCCACGTACACCGCGCGGCCCGGCTGACGCAGGTCGAACTTGTGCAGGTAGGTGAAGTCCTTCTGCCCGGGCTGCGGCCACCACCAGTAATGCGAGTGCGCCAGGTACAACGACTCCTTGGACGCGTACACCGTGCCCGGCTCCGCCACCAGGCTGGTGCGCCCCGGCGCCGCGGTGCGCGCGTCCAGGTCCACCGAGGCCACCGTCACGAAGCCCAGCGCGGACGGCGCGTTGCTCCGGTAGAAGTCACCACAGGACGTGGGCAGCGACGTCGTCACGCCCTGCGCGTCCACGTGCCGGCCCTCGGGCAGCCACTTGTCCAGCGTGTTCGCGCGGATGCTCTTCTCGTTGCTTTCGATGAGCGCGTCGATGGTCTTGGTGAGCTTGTCCTCGTCCTTGTAGAGGTCCTCCGAGTAGTCCACCCAGAACTTCACGCCCTCCGGCCAGCGGAACGCATCCGCCAGCACCAGCCGCACGCTGCTGTCCACGCGGCGCGCCTGGTTGAAGAGGCCGGGCAGGTAGAGCTGATCCACCACCGTGGGGTGCGCCACGTCCGACACGTCCACCGTGGTCACCTTGGTGCTGTCGGCGTTGTAGTAGCCACAGCCGAAGCCGTAGCAGGCGATGTCCGCCACGGGGACCATTCCGCCGTTCGCGCCCGAGCCGGCCTTCGCCGGGGTGCCCGGCAGGGACAGCGCCACCTGCGAGATGATGACCAGCCGGTTGTGCTCGTCGAGCAGCATCTCCCGGGGCCAGCCTTCCACCTCCATCGTCGCCGCCAGCGTGAGCTGCTCCGCGGGCCACGAGCGGTGCGCGTACAGCCGGTTGCCCGACAGCACGAAGATGCGCGTGCCGTCGTTCTGCACGAAGTCCGACTCGTGCACGCCCTCCACCTGGTTGTTGGTGCCGGTGGAGTCATTGGGCGCCTGGCTGCCGCCGCCCGACGTCACGTCGCCGCCCGCCGCGTCCTCCGCGGGCATGGGCCCGAAGACGACGCCCCCGCGCCCACCCCGGCCAAAGCGTTCCCAATAACCGGGCTTCTGCTGCTCCAGGCTCGCGCGCATCTGCTTCGACGCGGTGTCCTCGATGTACCGCTCCAGCCCGGCGCAGTCGTTGAAGGTCTCCAGCTTCAGCGACTGCTGCACGGGTTCGTTGCCCAGCCCGTCCGGGGTCTTGCCCCCGTCACCACAGCCCACCGCCAGGAGCGTGAGCCCCACCGTTCCGAAAAGACGTAGACGCATGCGCAATCCTCCCTCGAAAGCCTCGCGGGGCGCAGCGCTTTGCCACGCGCATGCCAGGGGGGAATCCCGTGTCCACCGGCTGCGATTGCGGGGGGTTACGACGTACGCGGGGGCACCCGCCGCTCTCAGAAACCTGAGGCGCGCGCGGTGCCCGCGGTGGGAAAACCGAGGGTCTGGGGCACGAAACGCACGAAGCGCTGCTGCAGCTGCGCGTCCATGCCCTCCAGGCGCAGCCCCATGCCCGTCTGCGAGCGGAACGCGCTGCCCATCCCGGGCGGGTTGCACCACGCCACCACCGCCTGCGCCTCGCAGGGCGTGCGCTGGCCGGCCATCACCAGCCGCAGCGACAGCCGCGAGCCCTCGCGCGCGGGCGTGAGGGTGCGCACGAAGAGCCCCTGGGGGCTGGCGTCATGGCTGAAGCCGCTGAGCGTGGGGCCGCCCGGCGTGTTGAACTCCACCACGGTGAAGAAGGGCACCCGCTCCGCGGCCCTCAAGGGGACCGTGCCCGGCGACAGGCGCGCCATCACCTTCGCCAGCAGCTCGTCCGCGCCCAGCTGCCGCTTGAGCAGCAGCGGCGCGCCGCTCAGCTCCTCCGCGCGCGCCAGCACGTCCGGCGCCTCCTCCACCCGCGACATCAGGACCAGCGGCTTGCGCGGGAACTGCTCGCGAAGACGCGTGGCCAGCGACAGCGCCTCGCGCGGCAGCCGCGACACGTCCACCACGAAGCCGTCCAGCCGCTCACCCTGGGCCACGGCCTGCGTCGCCGCGTCGTCCAGGTCCTTGGCGTAGAAGACGTGCAGCCCCTCGTGCTCCAGCGCTCCGCCCAGGAAGGTGTGCAGGAAGCGGCCGCCCTCCACCAGCAGCACGCCCTTCCCCCGGGGCGGGCCCGTCCAGGCGCGCTCGCGCGACAGGCGCACCGCGGCCACCTTCGCCGCCAGCGCCTCCTGGCTCACCGGCTTGGGCAGGAAGTCGTCCGCGCCCGCGCGCCCGCAGTGCATCACCTCGTGCGGTTCGTCCGCGGCGGTGAACATCACCACCGGCACGTTGCGCCCGGCCGGGTGTGCCTTCACCAGACGGCACGCCTCGTCCCCCTGGAGCTTCTCCAGGTGCAGGTCCATCAGGATGAGCGCCGGCACCCGCTGGGCGAGCTCCGTCAGGCACGCATCCGCCCCCTCCAGCCCCACCGCGTCGCAGCCCATGCGCGACAGATGCAGCCGCATCACGTCCCGCGCCGTCCGCGAGTCATCCACCACGAAGACCAGGTCTCTCGGGCGGGGAGAAAAGCCGGGGGTCGTCATGACTCCCGGAGATAAGCGGACTCCGTGAAAGGCACCACGGACCCGGCGCCACAACGTGCGCTGGTGGACGCCTTTTCCGCGTTACGCGGGGTGTCAGCCACGGGGCTCGGCGCGGCCGGACAGCAACTTGGTGAGTTGGCGGGCAATCAAGGCGCACTGCGCGGCGTCGCCGGCGGCCAGCGCGTCCTTGCCGCCCACCAGCAGCTGCTGCACGGTGCCCACGGCCGACTCGGCCTCCGGGCTGGGGTTCTCCCGGGCGCTCTGCTGGAGCAGGCGGGCGAGCTTCTCCCCGCGCTCCAGCAGCTTGCGGAAGGTCTCCTCCGCCTTGCGCGCGTCCACCACGCCCTGCGCCTGGGCGTAGTTGGACTGCTCCTGGCCCAGCTTCTCCGCCTCGCCCTGGGGCAGGCCCGCGCGGGCCTCCAGGCGCACCAGCTCCATGTTGCCGGAGGTCAGGTCGGTGGCCTTCACCGCGAGGGTGCCTTCACCGGACAGCTCGAAGACGACCTCCAGCGGCGTCTCTCCGCGCGCGGCGACGTGCAGGTTCTTGAGGACCACCTCGCCCAGCTTGTGGTTCTCGTCCTGGAACTCGCTCTCCCCTTGGTACACGGGGATGCGCGCCTCGGCCTGGCCGGAGGTGCCCGGGAAGAAGATGTCGCGCGCCACCACCGGCACGCCCGTGTTCTTGGGGATGAGCCGCTTCACCCGGCCGCCCATCACGCCCACGCCCAGGCTCTGGCTGGCCACGTCCAGGAGCAGCGCCTGTCCGGCCTGCCGGATGAGCTCGTCCGCCTGCACCGCGGCGCCCAGCGCCACGGCCTCGTCCGGGTGCACGTCCGTGGAGGGCGCGCGGCCGAAGAAGTCCGCCACCAGCCGGCGCACCAGCGGCACGCGGGTCATGCCGCCCACCAGCAGCACCACGTCCACCGAGCGCGGATCCATCCGCGCCTCCGCCATCACGTTCTTGCAGACCTCCAGGCACCGGCGCGACAGCGGGTCCGACAGCGTCTCGAAGAAGCTGCGCGTGAGCGCGGTGTTGATCTCCGTGAAGCGCTTCACGCCCGCGGTGTGGTCGCCCAGGCCGGACACGGAGATGGTGGCCTCCTCGGAGTCGGTCAGCTCGCGCTTGGCCGCCTCCGCCGCCACCTTCAGCCGCCGCAGCGACTGCGCGTCCTTGGAGACCGCGTCCTGGAAGTCGTCCTCCACCTGCGCCAGCAGCCACTGGACGATGCGCTGGTCGAAGTCCTCGCCGCCCAGCGCGTGGTCGCCGCCGGTGGCCTTCACCTCGAAGACGCCCGCCTTCACGTCCAGGATGGACACGTCGAAGGTGCCGCCGCCCAGGTCGAACACCAGCGCGCTGCCCTCGAAGCCGCGCGACAGGCCGTACGCCAGCGCCGCCGCGGTGGGCTCGTTGACCAGCCGCACCACCTCCAACCCCGCGATGGCCGCCGCTTCCCGCGTGGCCTGGCGCTGGTTGTCGTCGAAGTTCGCGGGGACGGTGATGACGCACTTGCGCACGTCGCGTCCGAAGTGCGCCTGCGCGTCCAGGCGCAGCTCGCCCAGGATGAAGGCGGACACCTGCGTCGCGGGCAGCACGCGGCCGGACAGCTTCACGCGCACGTCGCCCGTGGGGCCGGCCACCAATGGATACGGCACCACCGCCTTCGCCTGCTGCACCAGCTCCGGCGTGTAGCGGCGTCCCAGGAAGCGCTTGGTGGCCCACACCACCGCGTCCGGGTGCTCCTCCGCCAGGGCCTGGGCCGCCTGCCCCACCAGGCGGTCGCCCGCCCGGGTGAGGCCCACCACCGAGGGCGTGAGGCGTCCTCCCGCACGCGAGGGGATGAGGCGCGGACGGCCGTCTTCCACGGTCGCGACGACGCTGTTGGTGGTGCCCAGGTCGATGCCGATGACAGGTTCTTGCATGGCGAGGGGTGGGCCCACGCTACGGGTAAGGGCCCGCTTCCGCCAAGTCCTCTTCCACCCGGCCCGTCCGCTGCCGGGCGCTGGCCTGCCTTCGGGGGCCCGTGGGCGGCCACCAGCGCACATCCGGGCGCGCTCCCCTGCCCCCTGTCTCCAGACCTCGGGGGGCGCCGGCCGGCCACGGCGATCCAGGCGCCGCGCCGGCGTCATTGCCGCCAGGAACGCCCCATGCTAAGGGCGCCAGCGTCATGGTGAACGTCTCCATCGCCCGCCGCTACGCCCGCGCCATCCTCGACGTCGCAGCGGAAGGCAACCGCACCGACGCCGTCGCCGAACAGCTCAACGCCTTCGCCGACGTCGTCGGCCAGAGCCCCGAGCTTTCGGACGTGCTGCTCAACCCCGCCTACAGCCGTGCCCAGCGCAGCAGCGTGGTGGAGGCCGTCCTCAAGGCGCTGCCCGTCACCGCGGAGCCCGCGCTGGCCAACGCGCTGCGCCTGCTGGTGGACCGCAACCGCCTGGGCTACCTGCCCGACATCGCCCGGCTCTACCGCGACATGGCGGATGCCCGCGCGGGCCGCGTCCGGGGCCAGGTCACCAGCGCCGCGCCGCTGTCGCCCGACGCCGTCACCCGCCTCCAGCAGTCGCTCCAGCAGCTCACCCAGCGCAACGTCGTGCTGGAGACCCGCGTGGACCCGGCGCTGCTCGGCGGTGTCTCCGCCCAGGTCGGCGGCACCCTCTACGACGGCACCCTGCGCACCCAGCTGGAAGAGATGCGCCGCCAGCTGAAGTAGCCGTCCCGCCTCGCCCGCAGACACCCCCGGTGCGGCCGACGTGCCGGGTTGTCCGGGTTGCCCCGTAGTCCTAGTCAAACCTGTATTTCCCGTCGGCTCTGGGAATAGGTATACTTCTCACTAACGCGGACAAGCCCGCGTTTTCCGAGACGACCCGCCCATGCCGCAGCCTGTGTTCCAACGGCTTCCCGGAGCCCTTCCGTCCCCGGGGGTTCCCGAGGAGACCCTGCCCTTCCTGGGTGCGTTGCTCAACGCGCCGGGTTGGGGGGTGGCGCTGGTGGACGGGGACTCCCGCCTCCTCTGGATGAACGACCTGCTGGCGCAGCTCTGCGGCCGGCCGTCGGCGCTCTGCGTGGGGCGCTATCTGTCGGAGGCGTGGCCGGGCCTGGCGCCGCCGCTGTCGCCGCTGCTCGCGCGGGCGCAGTCCGGTGAGCGCGTGGCGGACGAGCTGGTGTCGGGCCGCTTCGGAGAGGTGGGCACGCTGCGCCACCTCACCGTGAGCGCGATGCCGGCGTCCCCGGGGACAGGCGTGCTGCTGCTCCTCAGGGACACGTCCACGCGCCTGCGCGAGGAGGCGGCGCTGCGCGCGAGCGAGGAGCACATGCGCTCCATCGTGGAGATCTCCTGCGACGGGTACTTCTTCCACGACCGCGGTCAGTTCCTGGAGGTCAGCCCCGGCCTGGGGCGCCTCCTGGGCTATTATGAGACGGCGGAGCTGATCGGCCGGAACATCCTGGACTGCGTGGCGCCGGAGTTCCGCGCCCCTGCCCGCGACGTGATGGACCGCGGCGTGGAGGCCCCGTACGAGCTGGCCGTGCTCCACCGCGACGGCCGCCGCATCCCCGTGGAGGTCATGGGCCGGCCGGCCACCTTCCAGGGCCGCGCGGTGCGCATGGGCGCGGTGTGGGACGTGAGCATCCGCAAGGCCGCCGAGGAGCGCCTGATGCGGATGGAGCACTTCCGCGACCAGTTCCTGGACGCGGCGGGGGACGGCTTCAAGGCCCCACTCCAGTCGCTCCAGTGTGACGTGCTCGCCCTCCAGCACGCTCCGTCGATGCCGGAAGGCCTGACGGAGCGTGCTGGAGGGCGAGCACGTCACACTGGAGCGACTGGAGTGGGGC
>NZ_RAWE01000073.1 GCF_003611695.1 Corallococcus carmarthensis
CTTCGGCGGTGGGCGCGGGGCGATGGCCCAATCCAACCCTGGAGTGGCAACGGGAGAAGGTCACCTCGGGTTCGGCTTTGAGGGCGAGCCAGGACATCGTGAACGTCTCCATTCCGCTGGTGCTCTCCGGGCGCCTGGGGCTGGAAGCCGAAGCCGCGAACCGGGGCGCCCAGGCCGCGGAGGCAACCCTCGCGAGAGCACGGGGTGAGCTGCACCATGCAGCGGTGCGCGCCTTCTCCGCGGCGCTGGCGGCCCAGGAGCGACGGCTCATCCTGGAGGAGTCGCTTTCCGCTCTGAGGCGTCTGGCGGAAGTCATTGTCGTACGCGAGCGGGCGGGCGATGCCGCCGGCTACGACAGGCTGCGCATCGAGACCGAAGCAGCGGCGGTGGAGGACGGCTTGAGTGGCGCGGTGCTCGACGAGCATCACGCTCGGGCCCAGGCGCTTCACCTGCTGGGCCCGGGAACGCAGTCCCTGCCTCACCTCCAGGGGCCGCTGGCTCCGGACCGCGTGCTGCCTTCCTCGGAACAGCTCCTGTCCCAGTTGGAGCTGCGCCGCGCCGATGTCCGGGCCCTGGAGCTGGAGGCACAAGGCGCCCAGTCAGCCCACAGGGCAGCGACGCGAGGCTGGGTCCCGGACCCCACGGTGAACGTCGGTGGGCAGCTCATCAACGTGGGACAGCCGGGGGCTGGCGGCGGCTACGTGGTGGGCCTCGCGCTGCCGTTGCCGCTCTTCGAGCGCAGGCAGGGTCCGGAGGCCCAGGCGCAGGCCCGCCTTCAGCTCGCCGAGGCCCGACGGGCCGCGCTCATCCATGCCGCACGCACCCGCCTCACCGCCGTGCTGGAGGACGTGGCTGGCCAGCGAGCGCGGCGAACCCGGCAGCGGGAAGGCGTGCTCGCTCGCGCGGAGGAACTGCGCCGGATCGCCCAGGCGGCATACCGGGGCGGCAGTGCGGATCTCCTCGTCCTGGTGGACGCGGAACGGACCGCCCGCGAAGCGCGGCTGACCGCCGTGGAGCTGGCCCTCTCGGTCGCCGAGGCCGAAGCCGACCTCTTCCTTCTTTCGGGCGCCTGGGATGGCGCCGAACCCCGGAGTGCCCAGCCATGAGCCGCCCGCATCTTCTCTCCCTGGCCTTCGCATGCATGCTCGCCACGTCCTGCAAGGACCCGGGCCATGCCCATGAGGGTGAGGCTGCCCACGGACACGGCGAAGGGGCCGCGCACGGCGCCACGAACGCCACCGAGCCGGAGCGACCGGGCCTGACCGTCACCGTCTACCAGGAGGGCCTGGAGCTGTTCATGGAGTACCCGGCGCTGGTGGTGGGACAGCCCTCACCGCTGGTGGCGCACTTCACCGACGCGCGCGATCCGGAAGGCTTCAAGGTGGTGACGAAGGGCCGTGTGACGGCGACCCTGCGCTACGCGGACGGTGCCGAGGAGCGCTTCGTCGCGGAGAAGCTGCTGCGCGACGGCATCTTCAAACCCGAGGTGCGGCCCACGAAGCCCGGCGCGGCCACGCTGACCCTGCGCCTCGAAGGAGAACAGGTGTCCGGGACGGTGGAGGCGGGGCAGGTGATGGTGCACCCCTCCCTTGCCGCCGCAGTGGCCGCCGCGTCCCCCGAGGAATCAGCGGGAGCGCCTTCGGTGCCCTTCCTCAAGGAGCAGCAGTGGAAGACCCGCTACGCCACGACTCCCGCCGAAGCCCGGGTGCTCCAGGGCGGGGTGCGCGCCAACGGTGAATTGAAGCCCGTGGCGGGGCAGGCGGCGGAGCTGTCCGCGCCCGTGGCAGGAAGGATCCTCGTGGGCGGGCTGGTGCCCCACCTGGGGCAGCGGGTGAAGGCAGGGGACGTGCTGGTGAGGCTCGCACCCACGGCGATGGCGGGCACGACGGATCTGGCCACGGTGGAGATGGAGGCGGCACGGGCACGGGCCGAGCTGGGACTGGCCGAACGCGAGGTGACGCGGGCGGAGGAGATGTTCGCGGCGAAGGCGCTTCCAGAGAAGCAGCTCGACACGGCGCGGGTGGCGCGCGAAGTGGCGGCGGCGAAGGTGGCGGCCACCGAGCGTCAGCTCTCCCTCTATCGCGGCACGCAGAGCGGTGCGGGGGGCGCTGGAGGCGCGGCCTTCGAGCTGCGCTCACCGCTGGAGGGCGTGGTGTCCTTCGCGGACGTGACGCCCGGCGCGGTGGTGCAGGCAGGGACCCGGCTCGTGTCCGTCCTCAATCCTTCAAGGTTGTGGTTGGAGGCGAAGGTGTACGAGGTGGACGCGCCGAAGGTGGAGCACTCGCCGGGAGCGGCTTTCACCGTGGCGGGGTTCACGCGCGAGTTCACCGTGGACGAGAAGACGGGGCGCCGGGTCGCGGTGGGCACCGTGGTGGATCCCGAGACGCGCACCGTACCCGTGCTCTTCGAGTTGCCCAATCCCGAGGGCATGCTCAAGCCGGGCATGTTCGCCAAGGTGACGCTCTACACGGGAGAGACCGTGAGAGCCCTGGCCGTTCCCGAGGCCGCGGTGGTGGACGACAACGGCCGGCCCACCGTCTTCGTCATGGAGGGAGGCGAGTCCTTCTTCAAGCGCACCCTCCGTCCCGGCATTCGCTCCGGCGGCTGGGTCCAGGTGCTGGACGGGGTGAAGGAAGGCGAGCGCGTCGTCTCCCGTGGGGCCTACGAACTGAAGTTGTCCACCGCCACCGGGGCCATTCCCGAGCACGGTCACCAGCACTAAGCCCCTTCCCACTCAGGCACGACACCGATGAATCGCCTCATTCGCTGGTCCATCGACAACCGGTTGTTGGTGGTGGCCGCCTCCGTGCTGCTGCTGGTGCTGGGCTTCCAGGTCGCCCGAAGCATGCCCGTGGACGTCTTCCCCGACCTCACCGCGCCCACCGTCACCGTTCTCACCGAGGCCCACGGCCTGGCCCCCGAGGAGGTGGAGACGCTCGTCACGTTCCCCATCGAGACGGCCGTCAACGGGGCCACGGGTGTCCGCCGGGTCCGCTCGGCGTCGGGCGTGGGCATCTCCATCGTCTGGGTGGAGTTCGAGTGGGGCACGGACATCTACACCGCGCGACAGGTGGTGAACGAGAAACTCCAGCTCGTCGCCGCACAGCTCCCGGCGGACGTGCCCCCACCGTCCATGGCGCCCATCTCCTCCGTCATGGGAGAGATCCTCTTCCTCTCCGTCTCCTGGAAGCCGGAGGCACTGGCGAAGGATGCGGCGGGCCGTGAGGCACAGCTGATGGAGGCACGCGGCGCGGCGGACTGGGTCCTGCGCAAACGCCTGCTCTCCGTCCCGGGCGTCTCCCAGGTGGTGCCCATCGGCGGGTCGGTGAAGCAATACCAGGTGCTCTTGCGTCCGGAGTCCCTGCAAGCGTTGGGGGTGTCCTTCGAGCAGGTGGCCCATGCCCTACGCACCACGAACCAGAACGCTTCCGGCGGCTTCTACGTGCAGGGCGGACAGGAGTACCTGCTGCGCGCCGTGGGACGGGCCCGGGGGGTGGCGGATCTGGCGGGCACTGTCGTCAAGGTGCGAGGCGGCGTCCCCATCACCGTGGGACAGGTGGCCGATGTGCAGGTGGGGCCTCGGATCAAGCGCGGCGAGGGCAGCGCCAACGCGGAGCCCGCTGTCATTCTCGCGGTGATGAAGCAGCCGGACGCCAACACGCTCGCGCTGACCGAGCGGCTGGATGCGGTGCTGGACGAGGTGCAGGCAACGCTGCCGCAGGGAATGGTGGTGGGACGCAACATCTTCCGGCAGTCGGACTTCATCTCCGTGGCGGTGCGCAACGTGTCGGTGGCCCTGCGGGACGGCGCCCTCCTCGTCGCGGTCATCCTGCTCGTCTTCCTGATGAACGCGCGGGCGACGTTCATCTCACTCACGGCCATTCCCCTGTCGCTGGTCGCGACGGTGCTGGCGCTCAAGGCCCTGGGGGTGACGCTCAACACCATGACGATTGGCGGGCTCACCATCGCCATTGGCGCGCTGGTGGATGACGCCATCATCGACGTGGAGAACGTCTTCCGGAGGCTGCGGGAGAACGCGCACCTGCCGGAGGACCAGCGGCAACCCATGCTGGAGGTCATCTATCGGGCCTCCATCGAGGTCCGTCACTCCATCGTCTTCGCCACGCTGATCATCATCCTCGTCTTCCTGCCGCTCTTCTTCCTGTCGGGGCTGGAAGGGCGGATGCTGGCTCCCCTGGGACTCGCGTACATCGTGGCCATCGCCGCCTCGCTGGTGGTGGCGATGACGCTCACGCCTGCCCTGTGCGCGTACCTGCTGCCGAAGGCCAAGGCGCTCGGGGCGGAAGAGGGGCCTGTCCTCCGCTGGTTGAAGACGCGCTACCGCCCGGTGCTCCTGTGGGCGCTCGCCAGGCCCCGGGCCATCCTCGCGGGGGCGGGGCTGGCGCTGGTGGCCACGTTCGCTGTCGTGCCGTTCCTGGGACGGGCGTTCCTCCCCGAGTTCAACGAGGGCACGCTCACGCTCAACGTCGTGACGCTGCCGGGGACGTCCTTGCAGGAGAGTGACCGGCTGGGCCGGCGCGTGGAGCAGGTGCTGTTGTCCTTCCCCGAGGTCGTCTCCACCTCCCGGCGCACGGGACGCGCGGAGCTGGATGAGCACGCCCAGGACGTCAACGCGGCGGAAGTGGACGTGGGACTGGACCTGTCCCGGGGAGAGCGAAGCAAGGAACAGCTCCTGGAGGCCCTCCGCAAGGCGCTGGCGCAGGTCCCGGGTGCCATCATCACCATTGGCCAGCCGCTCAGCCACCGCATCGACCACATGCTGTCCGGCACGCGGGCCAACATCGCGTTGAAACTGTATGGCGACGACCTGGACCGGCTGCGCACGCTGGCCGAGCAGGTGAAGAAGGTCGCGGAGGCCACGCCGGGCGCGGTGGACGTGGCCATCGAGCAACAGGTGGACATCCCCCAGATTGGGATCCGCGCGGACCGGGACGCGGTGGCACGCTACGGACTCACGTCAGGCGAGGTGGCCGAAGCGGTGGAGCGTGCCTTCGCCGGAGAGACGGTGGGCACCGTCCTGGAAGGCCAGCTCGTGGTGGA
Organism: Corallococcus carmarthensis; assembly: GCF_003611695.1. Taxonomy (GTDB): domain Bacteria; phylum Myxococcota; class Myxococcia; order Myxococcales; family Myxococcaceae; genus Corallococcus; species Corallococcus carmarthensis. The sequence continues at coordinate 5,062 of NZ_RAWE01000073.1, forward strand.
CATCGCCGTGCGCCTGGATGACGCCTCACGAGAAGACCTGGACGCCATCGCGGCGACGCCCATCGACACGCCCACGGGCCACCGCATCCCGCTGAAGATGTTGGCGAGCCTCACGCGCGAAACGGGCCCCAACACCATCAGCCGCGAGGGTGTGCAGCGCAAGATGGTGGTGCAGGCCAACGTGGCGGGGCGCGACCTGTCCACGGTGGTGGAGGAACTGCGCGCTCGCATCCCGCGCGAGGTGCCCATGCCCACGGGCTATTACGTGGACTACGGCGGCCAGTTCGAGAGCGCCGAGGCAGCCACGCGCACCATCGGCTGGCTGAGCGTGGGCGTGGTGGTCGGCGTCTTCCTGTTGCTGGTGGTGGCCTTCGGCTCCGTGCGCAACGCGCTGCTCACGCTCATCAACCTGCCGCTGGCGCTCATCGGCGGCGTGCTGGCGGTGGCACTCACCTCAGGCGTGGTGAGCGTGGCGTCCCTGGTGGGGTTCATCACGTTGTTTGGAATCGCCACGCGCAACGGCATCCTCATGGTGAGCCACTACGAGCACCTGATGACCGAGGAGCGGAAGGGGCTTGCGGAGGCCGTGGTCCAGGGCTCGCTGGAGCGGCTGGCGCCTGTCCTGATGACGGCCCTGTGCGCGGGGCTGGCCCTGGTGCCCCTGGTCCTCGCGGGGGGCGAGGCAGGCAACGAGATCCAGGCCCCCATGGGTGTGGTCATCCTCGGGGGCCTGCTGTCCTCCACCTTCCTCAACATGCTGGTGGTGCCGGTGCTGTTCCGGCGCTTCGGCCGGCCACCCGAATCTCGCGCTGCCGCGGTGCCCGCGGAGGGATGAGCTCAGCGCACCGGTTCCCGCCCCATCATCTCCTCCCACGCCGAGCCCCTCTCCGAGGCTGGGCGGGACGCACGTAGGGTTGGAGGTGATGCACCGGGCAGCCAGGCCGACAGCGTGGACCTTGAGCGCCCTCCCTGAATCACTGCTGCGGCTGCACGGCGGCCGGGTCCATCCAGAAGGACTCCCACTGGTGGCCGTCCAGGTCCTCGAAGCTGCGCTGGTACATGAAGCCCTGGTCCATCTTCTCCTTGGTCTCCTTCGCGCCCGCCGCCAGCGCCTTCTCCACCAGCGTGTCGACGGCGGCACGGCTCTCCGCCGTCAGGGCGATGATGACCGCGGTGGACTTCTTCGTGTCCGCGACCTCTTTCTTGATGAAGCTCTTGAAGAACGGCTTCACCAGCAGCATCGCGTAGATGTCCTCGCTGATGATCATGCAGGTGGCGTCGGCGTTGGTGAACTGGGGGTTGAACGTGTAGCCCAGCTTCGTGAAGAACCCGACCGCGCGGTCCAGCGATTCGACGGGGAGGTTGACGAAGATCTTGGTGCCCATGGTGCGTCTCCTGGCGGAAAGAGGATGAGGTGAGCGTCGCCTTCATCCACGCGACGAACGTGCGCCCGCTGGATCGACACCGGATTTATTTTCCCGCGCGCAGCCGCCAAACCTCCGGAATCACAGCAGCTTGCCCGGGTTGAGGAGCCCCAGCGGGTCGAGTGCCCCCTTGATCGCATGGTGCAGGCGCAGCGTCTCCGGGCCCAGCTGGGCCCCCAGGAAGCCGCGCTTGAGCGAACCCACGCCGTGCTCACCCGTGATGGTGCCTCCCAGGGCCAGCGCCGCGCGCAGGATGTCGTCGAACGCTTCCTTCGCCCGCGCCAGCGCCGCCGGATCCTTCCGGTCGAAGACGACCGTGGGGTGCATGTTCCCGTCACCCGCGTGGCCAAACGTCCCGATGAGCACCCGGTGCCGCTCCGCGATGCGCTCCACCTCCGCGAGCAGCTCCGGAATGCGCACGACGGGCACGCCCACGTCGTCCAGCAGCGTGGCGCCGCGCTGCTCCAGCGCCGGGAAGGCGAAACGCCGGGCGCCCATGAGCAGCTCGCCCTCGGCCTCGTCGGCGGTGCTCATCACGGAGGTCGCGCCGGCCCGTTCGCAAGCCGCGACCATCAACGCCAGTTCCTCTTCTCCCTGCGGACCTCCCGCGTCGGAGCGCGCCAGGAGCAGGGCCTCGGCTTCGACGTCCAGGCCCATGGGCTTCCAGGCCTCCACGGCGCGCACGGTGGTGCGGTCCATCAACTCCAGCAGGGACGGGCGCGAGCGCTCCATGATGTCGCAGACGGCCGTGCCCGCGCTCACGAGCGTGGGGAACGCGGCCACCAGCGTCGTCGCCTTCTGTGGACGGGGCCTCAGCCGCAGCGTGGCTTCAGTGAGGACACCCAGCGTGCCCTCGGAGCCGACGAAGAGGCGCGTCAGGTCGTAGCCCGCCACGTTCTTCACCGTCCGTCCGCCGGTGCGCACCACGGTGCCGTCCGCGAGCACCGCCTCCAGTCCCAGCACCGCGTCGCCCGTCACGCCGTACTTCACGCAGCACAGGCCTCCCGCGTTGGTCGCCAGGTTGCCGCCGATGGAGGAGAACTCCCAGCTCGCGGGATCCGGCGCGTACCAGAGTCCCTGCTCCGCGGCGGCGGCCTTCACCGCGCCGTTGAGCGCCCCGGGCTGGACGACGGCCAGCATCCCGCGCCGGTCCACTTCCAGGATGCGGTTCATCCGCATGAGCGACAGGACGATGCAGCCGTCGCTCGCGTTCGCGCCGCCCGACAGCCCCGAGCCCGCGCCCCGGGGCACCACCGGTACGCGCAGCGCCGTGGCCACGCGGAGCACGGCCTGCACTTCGGCCGTGGACGAGGGCCGCACCAACACACGCGGCATGCCCGAGGGCGCCCACTCCGCCTGGTCGTTCCGGTGCGCCGCGAGCACGTCCGGATCCGTGATGACCGCCTCCGCTGGCAACACCTCCGCCAGCGCCCGCTCCACGTCGACCGTCATGAAGGCCTCCCAGGCATCGGAACGTGAACGCCGGGCCGGCTGCCCGTCATCCGTTCCGTGACTCCGAAGCTCCAGCTTGCCTCGGAGCCGGAGCCGCTTCACCCAGGACCTGCGCCAGGAACGTCCGAGGGGCGGCGGCGCCGGGACAGGCTGCTCCGCCAGGTCCTCGCTGAACCCGGTGTCCTCCACGCTGCGTGTGACAGCCGTGTGGCACAGGCTGCCTTCCAGGGAGGCTGGTCCCCATGTGGAGGGTCGTGAAACAATCCGTAATACCGCGGTTCCGAATGGCACGGTTCGAGGAGGCGGTACAGCACATGAGATTCCTGCTCGTCGAGGACGAGGCGAAGATGGTGCTCCTGCTTCGCAAGGGACTGGGGGAAGAGGGGCACACCCTGGAGGTCTGTTCGCGGGGCAGCGAGGCGCTCGCGCTGGGAAGCCCGGAGGACTACGACGTCATCGTCCTCGACTGGTCGCTGCCAGACACGGATGGCATGACGCTGCTCAAGTGCTGGCGCGAGGCAGGCGTGCGCACCCCGGTGCTCATGCTGACGGCGCGCGGCACCACCGCCGACAAGGTGAAGGGCCTGCGCTCTGGCGCGGACGACTATCTGGTCAAACCCTTCGACTTCGAGGAGCTGCTCGCGCGGCTGGAGGTGCTGGGGCGCCGGAGCGAAGCGAAGGACGGCGTGGTGCGCCTGGGGGAGCTGGTGCTGGAGCCCGGCCGGCGCATCCTGCGCATCGGTTCACGGGAGGAGTCGCTCACCGCGCGCGAGTTCGCCCTCTTCAGCGCGCTGGCGCGCCATCCCGGTGAGCCCCAGGTGCGGGCGCGGCTGATGGAGCAGACGTGGGGGCCGGACTTCGACGGCAGCGCCAACGTGCTCGACGTGTACGTGGGGTACCTGCGCACGAAGCTGGAGCGTCTGGGGGCCGCGCACGTGACCATCCGCTCCGTGCGGGGCGTGGGCTACAAGCTCGTCGTGGCGCTGCCCGGTGAGCGCCCGGCATGAGGCTGACGCGGCGCTTGTGGTTGCACGGAGCACTGCTGCCCGCGCTGGCCACGCTGGGCGCGCTGGCGGTCGCGGGGCAGTTGTTCCGCGCGGACCTGGAAAGCTCGCTGGATCGTGCGCTGCTGGCCCAGGCCGCCGTGGAGAGCGTGAGCCTCTTCGACGGTCCCGGGCAGAAGGTCCACCTGCACATGGCCGTCTCCCCGCTGGTGGAACAGGTGCGCCCCTTCGCCCCGCAGGGCTATCTCTACCAGTCGGATGGGCGGCTGGTGATGCGCTATCCGCCGGTCTCCGAGGGCACGCCCGAGCCGCCGCGCCGCGTGCCGGGCACCCGGGACGGCCCTCCGGTGCTGACCACCGAGGTGGCCCCGGACGGAAGCCGGTGGCGCGAGGTCATGGTCAACGTGCGCTCGCCGCAAGGGGAATGGTACGGGCTGCGGCTCCTGGCTTCGCTGGGACAGGTGGACCGCTCGGTGGATTCGTTCTTCCGGATGGCGTTCTCCCTGACGGCGGTGATGGGAGGGTTGCTGCTGATCGTCCAGACCTTGCTGGCGCGCCGGTTGTCACGGCGGCTGGGAGCCATCGCCCAGAGCCTGGATCGGCTGCGCGAAGGGGACTTCACGCTGTCCCTGGCGGGCGACACGGGCGCCGACGAGATCGGCCAGGTGGGTGCGGCGCTCCGCGAAGCCACGGCGCGGGTGCGCGGCGCACGCGAGGCGCAGGAGCGGCTCATCGCGAACGCGGCGCATGAGCTGCGCACCCCGCTGGCGCTGATGCGCACCAGCCTGGACCTGGCGCTGCGGCGCGAGCGGAGCCTGGAGGAGCTGCGCGCATCGCTCAGGGACGCACGCACGGAGGTGGACCGGCTGGCGTTGCTGGCGGACTCGCTGCTGGACATGGCCACCGCGGGGCGCGGCGCGTGGGATTGGAAGAAGGGGGACCTGGGCCTGCTGCTGACGCACGCGGTGGAAGGGGCCCGCGCGGAGGCCGAGCGGCGGGGCCTGCTCATCCACCTGGAAACGCCCGCCGGGATGGAGGCGCCGTTCGACGCGGGCAGCCTGCGGCAGGCGGTGGACAACCTCCTGGGCAATGCCCTCAAGTTCTCCCCGAGGGGCGGAGAGATCCATGTCCGGCTGGCGGCGGAGGCGGGACGCTTTCGCGTGAGCGTGACGGACACCGGCCCGGGCATTCCCCTGGCGGAGCGCGACGCGGTGTTCGAACCCTTCCACCGCGTGGCCGGCGCGGAGCCCAGGCCCGGAGCGGGGCTGGGCCTGGCCATCGTGCGCGAGGTCGCGCGGCGGCACGGAGGTTGGGCCTACGTCGCGCCCGGGACCGCGCCCGGCGCAGAGCTGGTGCTGGAGCTGCCAGCGGCGCCGCCCGTGGAGGGCCGGGCCTCATGGTGACAGGGGAATCCAGTCCGACGCGGCCCGCAGGCGTCCCGTCGTCGCCTCCAGCGTCGCGAGCTGCGCGCCCTGGACGCCGACCCGGCGGTTCACGCCGAAGCTGACCGGCGGAGAGACCCCGGTGTCGAAGTCGCGCAGGGACTCCAACTGCTGTTGAAGGCCCGCGCGCGTGAGGTCCGCGCCCGCGCGGGTGACGGCCTCCACGAACACCCGCGCGGCGGCGTAGGCCCCCAACTGGAAGGCGGTGTGGCCGGGCTTCAAGCCGTGCCGGTCCATGAACACGGTCAGCGCCTCCAGGTCCGGCGCGTGCTCGCCCAGCCCCATGGGCGACAGGAAGAAGACCTGTCCCCCGGTGAGCTCCGGCCGCCGCGGATCCGCGAGCGCCGCCGGAGCGAACACCGGCACCTTCATCGCACGCGCGGCCAGCGTCTTCGTGAGCGAGGCCAGTCCCTCGGACGTCCCGGTGTACAGCACCGCGAACGGCGCCGGCCCCGGCTCCGTCTCCGTCTCCTCCAGCGCGGGGCCCCAGTCCAGCGGCGTGGCCAGCTCACGGCGGGCCGCTTCCGCGCGCACGGCCTCCCACCACGCGCGGCCAGCCGCGTCCTCCGGATGCACCACCGCGAGCGGCTGCCGTCGCAGGCGGGGCCCCTCGGTGCTGGACAGGTGCTGCACCGCGAGCCGCGCCAGGGCGGAGGGCTCCGGGTAGAGGAAGAACACCGGCCCCTCGTCCGGCGGCGGCCCCGGCTCCAACGGCAGGGGCAGCACCAGCGGCGCGCCTTCCTGCTCCAGCCGCGCGTCGGACGCGAGCCGCGCTGGACGGAGGCTGGCCACCAGCGCGAAGACGTCCCGCTCCAGCAGCCGCGCCGTGGCATCCGCGCCCGCGGAGGACGCGGCCGTCGCGTACAGCGCCGCGTCGTCCTCCACCACCAACTCCAGCTTGCGCCGGAAGATGCCGCCGCGCGCGTTCACGTCCGCGAACACCGCGCGCACCACCGCCTGGACCTCCTGTCCCACCGGCGCCAGGTGCCCCTTCAACGGCAGCGCCGCGCCCACCGTGAGCGTCGTCGTGGAGAGGCCGGGATCCGGCGCCGCGTCCAGCGTCTGGAGGTAGCCGAGCAGTGCGTCCGCGTCCGCCTCCGTGAGCGCGTAGCGCGGCATGGCCACGCCCAGGGGCCGGCCGCTGGCGGAGCGTCCCTCCGTGATGGCGCGCAGCAGCGTGGCGCGCGTGTACGCGGGGCGTGCGCGGTCCTCGATGTCCTCCAGTCCCACCGCGCGCGAATGCTGGAGCGAGCCGGGGGTGATGTCCGGCACCTCCACGCCGCCTTCGCGGCTGCCCCGCCCGGAGGGGCCATGGCAACGTGCGCACGCGGCGACGGTCCCTTCCAGCTCCACCCGCTCGGGCCCCAGGAAGCCGGTGAGCGGCGAACCCTGGGGGGACTGGCCCCGCTGGAAGAGGCCGCGCCCGTGCCTCACCTCCGCGGAAGTCGCGGCCCGCGGGGGTGACTCGCGCCTGCAACCGGACAGCAGCAGCCCGGCCGCGAGCACCAGCACCACGCCCCACCGGGTGCCCGGTGCGAGCCCCGTCCCACCACCGCGCCTCCACCGCATGCCGTGCCCCCTCACCTGGGATCGTTCAGGTGTTCCACCGCGGCGACGATGTTGTCCGCCATCGCCATGGCCGGGGACTTGACCCACATGCCCGTGGCGGCGTCGCCGATGAGCAGCGTCGTGTTGTGCTCGTCCGGCTTCTCCGCGTAGCCGCCGAGCTTCTTCAGCACGAGCGTGAGGTTCTCCCGGGAACCCGTGAGGAAGTACCACCCCGGCTGCGCGCCGAACTTCTTCGCGAACTTCGCCAGGCTCTTCGGCGTGTCGTTGGTGGGGTCCACGGAGAGCGTGATCATGTGCACGTCCTTGCCCATGCGCTCCGCGAGCTTCTTCTGCACCTCCGCCAGATGCTGCGTGATGGGGGAGCACGCGCCCTTGCAGGACGTGAACGCGAAGTTGATCAGCACCGTCCGGCCCCGCACCAGGTCCTCGTAGAAGCGGTGCGTCTTGCCGTGCTGGTCCACCAGCTCCGTGTTGGTGAAGTACTTCGCCGCCGCGGCGTCCTGGGCGGCCGTGCCGTCCACGGCCGTCAGCTCGGGCGGCGCGGCGGAGGAGGCCTGAGCCTCCTTCACCGCCTCTACGATGCGCGAGGGGCTGCCCAGTCCGTCCACGCGCGTCCACCGGTGGGTGAGCGCGTTGCCCACGAGCACGAGCGGCCGGTGCGACTCCTTGTCCGGCACGTATCCCCCCAGCGCCACCAGCGCCTCCTTCACCTTCGCGGGCTCGCCGGTGAGGAAGGACCAGTCCGGCCCGGGGTGGAAGGGCTCCGCGAACTTCGCCAGCCGCTCCGGCGTGTCGTTGTTCACGTCCAGCGTGATGGAGATGAAGCGCACGTTCGACTTCGGCCCCAGCGCCTTGCGTGCCCGGTCGAGCGTGGCCGTCACCGGCGTGCAGATGGTCTTGCAGCGCGTGAAGATGAAGTTGATGGCCACGGTCTGTCCGCGCACCAGGTCCGACCACAGCCGGACCTGCCGGCCGTGTTGATCCACCAGCGCCACGTCCGGCACCGTCACCTCCAGGGACTCGGGCGCCGCGGGCCGGGCGGGGAGGGGGACGCGCACGTCCTCTTGCGCGAGCGCGAGCGGCGCGCACGTCAGCGCCAGGGCGAACAGGGCCTGCTTCAGGGTCGGGATTCTCATGGGGTGGACTCGGAGGTGAGGGCGGCCGCGAGCGGGGACGACACGCCGAGGGTGGACGTGGGCAGGCGGCCCAGGTCGAGCCCCCGGCCCTCCACGCCCACCACGAACTTGTATTGGCCCGGCGACGGCGGCCGGAAGTCGACCTCGAAGACGCTGTCGGCGACGCGCCGGGGTTCGGTGCGCACCTGCCAGGTGCCGGGCGTGCGGAACAGCAGCACGCGGATCTCCTCCGGCGCCACCGGGGGTGTGCCCGTGCCCGCGGTGGGCTCCAGGCGGAAGCGCAGCGGCACCGTCTCTTCCGGCGCGTACGTCCGCTTCGCGTCGAACTCCGGCGTGAGCTTCAAGGGCAGCGTCTTCGCGAACGACGCATCCAGGGGGACCTGGCCCACCGTCCACTCCAGGCATGCCACGACCCGGGGGTTGTCCAGCAGCACCTGGACGTCATAGGTGCCGTTCTCGCGCACGCTGCCCCGGGCGGTGAAGACGCCGGGCTCCACTTCGCGCAGCGAGCGATCCAACACCTTCACCGCGCGGGGTTCACGGCCGTAGTTCAGGTGCGTGCCGCGCGGGGCCATCATGCCTTCCTGGTAGAGAAACAGCGCGCGGTCCGCGTTGCCCGCGGCGATGACGCCGTTGCCCTCAGGCAGCGGCGCGATGGGATCCGAGCGGCCCAGCTCCCGTGCCTCGGCCGCGGGCCGCTGGCCCATGGTGATGCGCACCTGGGAGGGTGTGCTGCCATTACTCTCCAGCGTCTTCAACTCCACCAGCGTCACGCGGCTGTCGGTGGTGTTGCGCACGTAGGCGAATGCGTCCGTGAACACGACGGAGTCCGGCGCGGAGAAGCCGGTGAGCGTGTGGGCCACCTGCCCGGACGCCGCGTCCAGGATGTCCACCGTGCTGGTGTCCTGGTGCACCAGGAACGCCCAGCGGCCGGTGTTGTCGAAGCGCAGCGCGTCCAGGCCGCCCTTCACCGGGATGCGGCGCGACACCTCGCGGCGGGCGGCGTCCACCACCACCACCTCATGCGCCCCGGGCCTCGCGGCGAAGAGGGCCCGGGCCACGTCGCTCCAGGCCAGCGCGGTGACGCCGACGCCCACCTCCACCTGGCCCAGCATCTGGCCGGAGGTCACGTCCAGCGCCGTCAGCGCCGTGGCGTCGCGGGCGGAGACCCAGGCGGTGCGTCCGCTGTCGGAGAAGCCGAAGGCGTGCGGGCCCGGCCCCACGTCCACCGGATCGCGCACGGCGTGCCCGGGCGTGTCGATGACGCTCACCGTGCCGTCGCCGTCGTTGCTCACCCACGCGGTGAGGCCATCCGGGGACAGCGCGATGCGCCCCGGATTGCGGCCCACGCGCAGCGGGCGCGTCACCACGAAGCGCTGGGTGTCCACCACGGACACGGTGTCCTGCGACGGCACCGTCACGTACAGCGCGGAGCGGTCCGGCAGGAGCGCCCAGTCCGCCGCGCCACCGCCCACGGACACCAGGTGCTGGAGCTTCGTGCGGTCGAAGGCGATCTGCGGGTTGATGACGGACACCGTCTGGTCGTGATTGAGCGTGAGGAACCAGTACGCGTTGAAGTCCACGTCCGCCTGCGCGGACAGCAGCCCGCCCAGATACGTCCTCACCCGCGCCTTGCACGCGGCGTCGTCCGGGGCAGGTTCTCCTTGGGGGCGCAGGCGCATCCACGCCAGGGGACGGCGCCCCGCCAGGGGTTCACCCGTGCGGGCATCCGTGAGTGCGACGCGTGCGACCGCCTGCAGCGGCGAACCCTGTTCGGCCTCCAGCGGCCGGGGCGTCAGCGTCAGGTCGAACGCGAGCGACACCCCGTCGCGCGTCACCTTCACGGCGGGCGCGGTGAGGGGCGAGGGTGCGGACCGCGAGGCGGTGGGCGCGGCGGGGACCCGCGCGAGGAGGCGGTGGGCGCCCATGGCGAGGAGCCCGGTGGACAGCAGACCGGCGGTGGCGAGGACGAAGGGCTTGCGCATGGGCGGTTCGAAGAGGTGAGGCCAGGAAGGAGGAGGGGGCGGCGCGAGGGGAAGGGGAACCTTCCACCGCCGCGCCGCCCGGGGAGGGCACCGGGGCTACTCCACCCGGTACACGCCCCACAGACCGCCGCTGCTCCAGAGGAAGCTGGGCATGTCGCGGTACAGGTAGTCGCCCTTGACGCCGTAGGCGCCGCCCGCGCCGTACTCCGGGACGATGTTCCAGTGGTGCATCACGGACGAACCGCCCTGCGTGGAGATGACCGGCGACGTGGCGTTGGGGCCCATCACCCGCGACTGCGCGCCCGCGGCCCAGGGGTTGCGGCGCCACTCCGCGCCGTGGATGGCGAACGCGTGCTGCCGCGAGTGGCCCGACGGCTGTCCCACGCGCCAGCGCACCGGCTCACCCACCTTGGCGGTGAACACCGGCGTGGCCGGGTCGCCGCCGTAGGCCGTGCTGCTGAGGATGGCGGTGAGGTCGTAGTTGTTCGTGTCCTCTGGCGGCGTCTGCGGCGGCACACCCAGGCGGGCCCACAGCGGATCGGTGCGGTAGTTGAAGCCCTTCTGGCCGGTGTCCTGGGAGTCGTCGATGCCGTTGGTGTTGCGCAGCGCCGTGCCGCTGTTCAGGCCGCTGGTGCCGGAGTCCTGGAAGCGGGTGTTGTCGGTGTGCAGGCCCAGGTCGTCCTGGTAGAGCAGGACGAACTCACGGAACGTCTGCTTGCTGCCGTCCTGGCGCGTGTAGCGCACGCGCGCCTGCGCGTCCGTGCCGGAGTCGGTGCTCCAGTCCGCGTCCTTCGGCTCGATGACCAGCGCGCCAATGGCGCCGTGCATGCCGTGGTTCACCACGTCCGCCATGTTGCGCAGGTTGACGATGCCGAACTCCGTCGGCGTCACCAGACCCACCGGGAACGGCGCCGTCCACGGCGAGCTCTTGAACTCACCCGCGAACCAGCGGTACGTGCGCGTCGCGCCCGGCGGCACCGTCTGCTGGGCGTTGAGGCCCACGTTCGCGCCGTCGTCCGTGTTCACGTCCACGTTGACCAGCTGCGGGTGCAGCGAGACGTGGTTGGACATCCGCGTCTGGTTGACGTTGAAGCTGGACGTGATGGCCGAGTGGTGCGCCCACACGTCCTTCTTCGTGGGCACCGTGGCGGGCAGCCGGTTGGTGAGCACCACCTGCACGCACTCGCCGGCCCGCGCGCGGAGGACCAGCGGCTCCGGGGCGCGCTTGCCCAGCTTCAGGTCGGACAGGTACTCGTCGCGGGCGAAGATGATCGCGTCCGGATCATAGAAGCCGTGCTTGCTGTTGTAGACGAGCCGTCCGCCGGGCAGCCAGTTGCGCGCGTCGATGGCGGATACATTGTAGAGCCGCACCGGCGCGTTGCGCGGGCACGAGTCCACCTTCACCGGCTTGGTGCCCAGCTTCCCGCTGTTCTCGTACTGGAGCACCAGCTCCCGGTCGATCTTCAGCATCTCCTCGCGCTCCTCCAGCGCGAACGTCACGGTGCGCTGCTTCACCTCCTCGCCCTTCTCGTTGATCTCGTAGGAGGCCTGGATGGTGTCGTCGCTCTCGCTCAACCGGGGCAGGCCCGCGCGCTCCGGCATCTCCAGCAGCGCCACGGGCGGGTAGGCCTGGAGCGGCTCCTTGCCTCCCGCGGACACCGCCAGATCCAGCCGCGGGTTCAGGTCCACCGCGAGCATCGCCACGTCACCCAGCGAGCGCAGCCCCTTCTGCTTGTTGCGGTACGTGCGCATCAGGCCCCACATGCCGTTCCAGAGGTCGCCGTTGGAGGCGCTCATGTACATGTAGTCCGCCGTCTCGTAGGTGCCGCCGATGGCGGGCAGGCCCCCGGTCAGCTCGAACTCGAAGTGTTCGGAGATGCCAATGGCCTGGGCGTTCTGGAAGCCGCTGTTCGGATCGCCGCCCTCGCGCAGCCACTTGTGGCCGTGCAGGTTGAAGCTGTGCTGCTCCTCCTGCGAGCCCTGGACCAGGCGGATCTTGATGCGGTCGCCCTCGTAGCCCGCCATCAGCGGGGTGTACGGGTCGCCGTGGATGTCCGAGCGGAAGACGTTGGACATCTCACCCGCCTTGGTGGCGAGCAGCTTGCGGGTGCCGCAGCGTGAGGAGCGCGCGGAGATGCGCACCGGGATGGGTTCGTTGCGGTAGTTGATCATCATGGCGCCCGGGTCCGCGGCGCTGATGGCCTCCGGCATGGGGGTGGACTCGAAGCCGACCGCCCAGGGCAGCGCGTCCTCCTTGTAGTTGGGAGGGTTCACGGGCTGGCCGCACTCGTCGTAGAGCGGGTTGTAGTCCATGAAGCCCAGCGTGAACTCGCGGAAGCTCTGGCTGGGGTCCGCGGTGATGACGTCCGCGCGCCAGCTGGTGGGGCCGCCGTCCGCCACGCGCGAGCCGTAGTAGACGCCGGTGCGCGGGTCGCGCCACTTGGAGCCCTTGGGCTCCACGATGAGCGCGCCGAAGAAGCCGTGCTGCTGGTGCGACGACGGGCCGAAGTGATCATGGGTGAAGACCGTCTCCAGCGTGCGCTGCGCGGACTGGTCATCCGCCCACCAGCGCTGCACCGTGGTCTGCGCCGTGCCTGGCGCGCGGCTGATGCGCGGGTGCGACGCGGGGGCGGTGAGCGTCACGCGCGTGCCTGTCTCACCGACGTTGCCGTCCGCCGCGAAGGCGCCGCCGGCCGCGTTGGCCAGGTGGATGCGCTCCGCCACGGTGTCGGAGGACAGCGTGCCGTCCTCGTAGTTCCAGCCGTTGCCGGCGCCGTCCGCCGACGTCACGTCGAACTTCACCAGGTGGATGTGCTGCCCGATGACATCCGTGGGCGTGTAGATCTGGAACGCGTCCGGCTCCAGGTGCTTGGGGATGAGGTTCGTCGAATAGAAGTTGATGCACTCGCCGGACTGGGCCCGGAAGAAGAAGGGCTCCGGCGGGCGCAGGCCGTCCTGGGTCGCGTTCACGTCCTCGTTGAGGACCATCAGCCGGGCCTGCGGGTCATGCCACCCGGCGCGGTTGATGCGCTGCAGGTCGATCTGGAGGTAGGCCGCGCGGTAGTTGCGCACGCCCGCGTTCGCGGGGCAGGGGTCCGCGAAGGGCGCCCCCGCCACCGCCTTGCGCCCGTTGACGTTGAACGTCCCGCTGCCGCCCAGCGGCGTGTACGAGGGGTAGCCCGCGGCCTGATCCCCGTAGAGGGTGGTGACGCCGGAGGCGTTGGGGAACTCGCCCGCGTGGAACGCCATGGCGTTCTTCTCCATGGGGGTGCCGTTGTGGGGGAGCAGCTTGATGTTGAGCGCGGCGGGGTCCACGTCGAAGCGGCCGGAGGCGCCGTACGTCACGGTGCCCACGGCGCGCGTGACGATGTGGCGGGGCAGGCCGCCGTCGTAATCCAGGTCCAGCGGCGCCTGCGGCGCGCGGCGGCCCGACAGGCCCGCGATGTAGAAGGGGAAGCCGGGGAACGCCGGGCGCGTCACCGGCCGGCCGTTGGAGTCCGTGACGGTGGTGCTGGCGTAGGTCGGCATGGGCGGCATCGCCCGGTTGGGCAGCGGGACGACCGCGGGGTTGGGCGTGCCGTTCTTGATCTCCGCGTCGGGGAGGAGGCGGTCGCTGGTGCCGGCCTCGAAGACGTCGTGCACGCGCCACAGCGCCCACATGCCCTGCGCGAAGTGCGGGTACAGGTGGCAGTGGTGGATGGAGTCGCCCGCGGTGAAGTTGCGGTTGCCGGAGCCGCCGTAGTTGATGTCGTAGGTGAAGGTGGAGCCCGGCCCGATGGTCTGCGAGTCCAGGTAGTTGGACGTCTCCACGCTGGGAGAGAACTTCCACTGGTGGGCGTGGAGGTGGAAGACGTGCGTCTCCGCGGGGCCCGCGTGGATGTTGCGGATGCGCACCGGGTCCCCCAGGTAGCTGTGGTGCACGTTGGTGGGGTCATCCGGGTAGAGCGCCTGGGTGGCGCGGCCGGAGGCGTCCTTCTCCACGTTCATCGCGGGGTCGCCGTTGGCCCACGACTCCAGGAAGAACTCCTCGTACTCGCAGGTGACGCAGTCCTTGGTGGGACCGATCTTCGCGCGGTTGGCGAGCAACTCCGCGCCCAGGCCGGCCACGCCGTAGTTGATGCCGAAGCCGTCGCGCACGCTGTGGAACGTGGGGTTCCACTCCAGCTCGTCGAAGGCCTGAACCGCCTTCACCTCGTCGTGGTAGATGGCGGTGAACTCGCGGAAGCTGCCCGTGTCCTTGGAGGTGGACGTCCCCACCTCCGTGCTGGAGTAGCCGGTGATGAGCGCCTCCAGGTCGCCGTGGCGGATGCGGTTGTCCCCGTCCAGGATGGCCAGCAGCGGCCGGCCCGAACCGTCCTTCGCCTCGTAGTCGATGACGGGCGTGCCGTCGGGGTTGCGGGACGTGGTGACGGCCTCCAGCGCCTTGCCCGTGACCTTGGAGCGGTACCACCGCGCGCCCGGCGGCTCGACGTTGATGGCGCCGAAGAGGCCGTGCACCGTGGAGCCGCCGTCGCCCTGGCCTCCGAACGACGCGCCCATGCTGTAGAAGAAGAAGACGCCCTCGTGGTCCGCGTACCAGGTGTACGTGGTGCTGGCGCCGGGGCTCACCAGGCTGCTCGCGTTCTTGCCCACCCAGGCCCCGTCCGAGCCCATGGTGAAGTACTGCAGGCCCTGCACGTGGATGGACGCGGTGCGCGTGGCCGGAGAGTCTTCCTTGTGCGTGTCGTCGAACTTGCCCTCGTCGCCCGGGTAGACCCAGAAGCCGCCGGAGGGCGCGTTCTGGAGCAGCGACTTGACCCGGTCATACGTGGGCGTCAGCACCCAGGCGGGCAGCACCTTGCGCAGGAACGTCCAGCCATTGCTGGAGCCCGACGCCCGGCTCACGCCCGGCTGCGACTGGGACGGGCTGGGGATGGCGGAGCGCGTGGGCGCCAGCATGTTGTGGAACTGGACCGTGAGGCAGTCCCCCACGTTGGCGCGCAGCGTGAGCGGGCGCGGGCGCTTGTCCGCCTTCAGTCGGACGTTGCCTGGAATCAGGCCGGGCTTGCCGTCGATGGCCTCCACGTCGTCGCGGAGCGCGTAGATCATCCCCGTCGGGTTGTAGGAACCCAGGCGGTTGTAGGTGTAGACCTGATCGAAGGCGACCACCTCCGCGCTGACGGTCCGCGCGCAGGCAGGGGAGGGAGGCGGGACGGGGTCCGGGAGGATCTTGTCCCGGTACGGCAGGTTGACGATCTGGATGCCCTGCGCGGTGGAGCCCGTGCCCGCCGCGTCACCGGGCGCTCGCGGCCCGCAAGCCATCACGCCGCAAAGCGCGGCGAAGAGCGCGGTCCGACCGTGTCGTGACGCAATGCTTCTCTTATGGTGTGGATACACAACGCCCCCTCGGCATTGCCCGATGTCGTGGATGAGAGTCTTTTAATGAAGAGCTTCTCAGGGTCCCTTGCCGTTGGCGGGCGAGGGACTGGGTGAAACACAGACGGACTTGAAGTGACGTGATTTCACTATGGGAGGTGCTGACCGGAAGTAAACAGGCCGCCCAAGGCTCTGGATTTGTTGGGGTGGAGAGGCTGGAGGTCGTCCTCTCTAAGAGGATTCAAAGGAAGATCAGGGAGCAGGGTGCGGCGCCCGCTGGACGCACCAGCGACTGAATTCATGGAACCGACTGTGATGCTTTGGATGGATACGAACGGGGAGGTCCCCCCGGAGCGGCTGGCGAGCCCGTTCCGCCGCGGACCCCCCAGTGCCTGGGGCCGCAAGGCGGCGGAGGCGCTCCAGCAGGCGCTGGGCCGCGACGCCGCGCGCTTGGAGGCGTTGTGGCGGCCCGGTGGCGGCAAGATGTTCGGCGTGCTGGGGGTCGCGGCGCCTGGGGGGCGGTTCGGGTTCCTCCGGGCGTTCTCCGGGATGCTGGGCGGGGCCTGGACGGTGGAGGGCTTCGTGCCGCCGCTGTTCGATCCCGTGGCCCGGGCGGAGTTCTGGCCCGCGGGCGAGGCGGAGCTGGCCGCGCTGGAGCACCAGCACGCGGCGTTGAGCCGGGAAGTGGAGGCGCTGCGGCAGCGGGGGCCGGGCCATGCCGCCGCGCTGCGCGAGGCGGAAGCGCGCCGCGCGGAGGTGGCGCACCAGCGCGCCGAGTGCTCGCGGGCCCTGTGGCGCCAGGTGACCCGGGGCTATGTCATTCCCAATGCGCGCGGCGAGACCCAGACCCTGGACATGCTCTTCGCGCCACGCTCGCCGCCAGGGGGCGCCGGTGACTGCGCGGCGCCCAAGCTGTTGGCGTATGCCTTTCGCAACGGATTGAAGCCCCTGGAGCTCGCGGAGTTCTGGTGGGGCGCTCCACCGCTCGATGGCCGCCGCGAGTCCGGCGCGTACTACCCGGCGTGTGACAACAAGTGCGGCACGGTGCTGCCGTACATGTTGCAAGGCTTGACGGTCGAGCTGCCGTCACCCACCGAGAACGTCACCGACGGGCCGCGCGTCCTTCATGAGGACCCGTGGCTGCTCGTGGTCGACAAGCCCGTGGGACTGCCCACGCTTCCCGGACGCCATGCGCCCACGCGCGACTCGGTGCTCGTCCAGCTCCAGCTCCGGTTCCCGGACCTGGTCCACGCCAGCTTCCTCCACGAACTGGATACAGAGTCCTCCGGCCTCCTGCTCATCGCGCGCGACGCGGTGACGCGCGCCTCGCTCCAGCGCCAGTTCTCCCAACGCGAGGCGGAGCACCGCCACGTCGCCTGGGTGGACGGACCCGTGGAGGAAGACGCCGGCGTCATCGACCTGCCGCTGCGCTCGACGGCCCACGCGTCCCTGAAGGACTGCGTGGACGCTCGCCACGGCAAGCGGACCGTGAGCGCGTGGAAGGTCCTCCGTCGCGAGGCGGCCCGGACCCGGGTGGAGTTCATTCCCACGACCCATCCGGCCGCCACGTTGCGTATCCATGCAGCACATCGCCTGGGGCTGGGAGTTCCCATCGCCGGGGATGCGCGCTTTGGACGAGAGGACGCGCGGCTGATGCTCCATGCCGAGGCGCTGGCCTTCGTGCATCCACGCACGAACGAGCGTCTGTCATTCACGTTGCCCGCGCCTTTCTGAAGCAAGACTGGGTGGATTGTTTGATCAATCCCGGCGCTTGCGGAAACCAAGCGAGAGGGAAGGGCGGGAAGGCCCTTCAGGAACAGACACCCCACCTTGGAGAGGAATCCCATGACCTACGCACGCAAGAACCCCGGTCAGAAGTCTTTCATCGCGGGCCTGCTGCTGGCCGCGACGGCGCTGACCGGCTGCGGAGAGGACGACATCAAACGCAAGTACCAGGGGACGTACGGCCTGGAGCTCCAGCTCGACACCGGCGCGAGGCAGTCAGAGGGAGCGCTGGACGTGGGCTTCAACGTCTACAACGACGGTGACGCCTTCATCACGATGAACAAGCTGCAGTGCTCCCTCGCCGCCACCTACGTCGGGAACATCACCGAGCCCGGCGCGGAAGGCGGCAAGGTGGAGTACGAGGATCTGCGCGACGTGCGCCCGGATCAGATCCGCGTGTGCCCGGTGCCCCCGAAGCTCGGAGAGAACCTCTGGCTGGACTTCCGCCTGGGCAAGGGCCGCATCCAGAGCAGCCAGCTCACCCTCGACTACGCGGGAACGGTGGTGCGAGGCGCGTTCGAGGAGGTGTCGGACGGACAGGGCACCCGCGTGGGGTCCTTTGGCTACACGTTCCTGGGTGACGAGGTGGAGCTGCCCTGAGTCACCGGGCGCAATCCCGCCGTCCACCGCGTGACACCGGATGTGGCCTCCGCGAACGCCCATCTCCGGCCCACGTCGCGGTGGGCGTCGAATGCCATGCACAGGCCCGGACCCTTCCCGCCAGGTGCTTGCGTGATTCCCGGGTTGCGCGCATACCCGGGCTTTCGCGACGTGGGGGGCAGCGGTCGTGCTCGAACTCAAACCGGAACCCGAAGCCTGGTTGCCTTTGTCAGGCGATGCGGAGCGCCACGCGTTGGACCATCCGTGGCCTCCGCCGGAGCAGGGCAGCGTGCGCTTCGTCGTCGGCGACGACTTCTTCCGCCTGGAGCACGACGCCCGCCTGGCGCTCTACCGCGACCTGTCGGAGCGGATGCTCGCCGTGTTCCGCGAGCTCACTCCTCCCGGCGGCTGGCTCTACGCGCTGGATCCCCAGCACCCCTGCTACCGCCTCTACCCGCACGTCCGCTTCGAGGCCGGCGCGACGCTGCAGGAGATGACCGGGCTCTACACGCGCGAACACATGGAGCTGGTGGAGCGCGGCATCCATCCGCCGTCGTTCGAACCGCGCTGGGCCATGGACGTCCACCCGGCGGGGGACCCCGAACACCTCTTCGCGCCGCCGGACTTCCACTTCGTCTTCGCGGCGCGCTACCGCGTGGGCAACTTCGACGGGCTGGAAGCCCCGGGCCGGGGCCCCATCGAAACGGAGACCTACGAGCTCCTGGGACACCGCCTCATCGCCGCCGTGGACCGGAACCCGCCGGCGCTCTTCCAGCGCGCGCGCAGGTTGGGACCCGACGACTGAGGTGAAGCCGGAACGTCAGTCCGGCCGCGGCACGGCGCGCGGGCGGGGCGCACCCTCGTAGTAGAGGTTGGCGCGCCCCTCGCTGTAGACGACCAGCACCCGGTCGTTCTCCTCCAGGAGTCCCGACGTCTTCTGCGTGACCTTGCGGACCAGCGTGTCGAGCTGCGCCGGACCCTGCTTGCTGCTGGCCCGGACCGTGACGACTGGCATTCGGTGTTCCGCTCCTGGTGACCTCCCGCGACGGGCAGAAGGGCGCTGCGTGTCATAGCCAACGGAACACTTCGTTGACAAGTGCGCGCTGCCACGGTGGATAGGGACCCATGCTCCACCTCGCTCGCGCATTGCTGGTTGTTTCGCTTGCCCTGGTTTCCACGTCCGCCGCCGCGCAGTCGCGCGAAGCGGAGGACCTGCGGGGCCACGTGTCTCCCACGCCGGCATGGCTGCCCCGGGGCGTGTTCCTGGGCACGCAGTTCAACAACGGCGCGGTCATCCCCAACCTGCGCTTGCAGTGGGAGTTCACCATCTTCCAGGACCGCAAGGACGCGTGGATCGCCGTCCTGGAGGGTGGGGTGGGGTGGGCGGCGTCGCTGCCCGACACGGCGCTGCAGGGGTTCATCCTGCCGGTGTCCTCCTACTATGAGCACACCGTGCAGGCGGGCTTCGGCTACCGCAACCACCTGCCGGGCAACATCCACTGGGGCTTCCAGGTGACGGGCGGCCCCACCTTCTACGGCGCCCACTTCACCACCCAGCCCCCGGACCGCCGCACCGCCGGCAGCGTCCAGGGCCGCTTCCAGATTGGCTACCAGCTGCCGCGGGACGTGGGCGTGGGGCTCGCGCTGAGCTACTCGGAGCCGTTCGGCCTCAAGAACCGCAGCTTCGCGCGTGACTTCGTGGGTGGCGTGAACGTCGGATTTTTCGCGGATTGGCGGTAGGGGCGCGGTACACTCCATGAGCGAGAGCGGCCCCGCCTGCCGGTGCGGGTAGGGGGCCGCGTCCACGTCCATGGCCGAGCTGCTCAGTGCCCACGTCGCGCGCTACCTGCGCAACCGCGAGGAGTTCGAACGGGGACTCCCCGCGGCGGTCCTCCTCTTCACGCCTCCCCTGGGCACGGAGCCTCCCTCCGACCTGGAGGAGTACCCGCTGCGCACGGTGACCAACGCGGGCCCGCCCACGCTCGGGCAGGACGAACCCGTCGTCTTCCCGCTGCTCAAGTCCCAGGGCAACGCCTTCGGCCGGGGCATCACCGTGGGGCGCACCGGCAACAACGACGTCGTCCTGGATGACGGCAGTGTGTCCCGATTTCACGCGTGGTTTTCGCGGGAGTCTGGGGATACCGGTTTTCTGCTGACGGATGCGGGCTCGAAGAACGGCTCGTACGCGGCCGGGAGCCGGCTGTTGGCCCGCAAACCCAGGCCGTTGGAGGACGGAATGCGGCTGCGCTTCGGTCAGGTGGAGGTCAGCTTCTACACGGCCGGCGGCTTCGCGCGCCTGCTGGCGGTGCGGCTGCAGTCCTGAAGCCTTGCCACGTCTTCGGCGGCCTGCGTAACGTGCGGAGTCACCCTCTAGGCACGGATGGGAGCGTTCGCGGTGGCCTTGACCACAGAAGCCTTCGGGCTGACCGATGTCGGCCGGAAACGGCAACACAACGAAGACGCGATGATGGTGGACGCGTCGCTCGGCCTGTTCATGGTCGCCGATGGCATGGGCGGACACGCCGCGGGTGAAGTCGCCAGCGCGCGGGCCACGGAGGTCGTCAAGCAGCACATCGCGGCCAACCGGCACCTGCTCAAGGACCTGGCGCAGAACCCCACGGCGGACAGCCGCTCCGCGGCGGCCGCGCTGGTGGAGGTGGCGGTGCAGCGCGCGTGCGCGGACATCTACCGCACGGCGATGACGGACGCCTCCAAGCGCGGCATGGGCACGACGTTCGTGTGCCTGGCGGTGGGCGGCAACAAGGGCGTCATCGGCCACGTGGGCGACAGCCGCGTGTACCTGGTGCGGCACGGGCAGTGTCACCGGCTCACCGAGGACCACACGCTCGTCGCCGCGCAGCTCAAGGCCGGCACCATCACCAAGGAGCAGGCGGCCACCTCGCAGTACCGCAACGTGATCACCCGTGCGGTGGGCATCCAGGAGTCCGTCCAGGTCGACACGCTCATCGTGGACCTGATGCCCGGCGACGTGTTCCTCCTCTGTTCGGACGGCCTGCACGGCTACATCGAGGACGAGGAGATCCTGCCCCTGGTCGCGGGGCTACAGCCCGGGGACCTGCCCCGCAAGCTCGTGGAGATGGCCAACGAGCGCGGCGGCAAGGACAACATCACCGCCGTGGTGGTGAAGGTGGCCGGCGACAGCGCGGCGCTCGCCAGCGAGGAGACGAGCGAGGCGCAGTCGCGCATGGAGGCGCTGCGGAAGATCCCGCTCTTCCGCCACCTCACGTACAAGGAACAGACGGCGGTGCTGTCCATCGCCACCACGCGCACCTACCCGGCGGGTCGGGAGATCGTGGTGGAGGGGCAGCCGGGCGAGGAGCTCTTCGTCGTCATCCGGGGCCGGGTGGCCATCGAGAAGAACGGCGTGGAGATCGCGGAGCTGCGCTCGGGCGGCCACTTCGGCGAGATGGGCCTCATCGACAACGCGCCCCGGTCCGCCACGGTGCGCGCCACGGAGCCCACGCGGACGATGGTCATCGCCCGTTCGGACCTGATGGGGCTGATGAAGCGCGAGGCCATCCTGGCGGTGAAGATGCTCTGGAGCTTCGTGCAGGTGCTGAGCGACCGGCTCCGCGCCACGAACTCGGAGCTGAGCGAGGCCCGGCAGGAACTGGCGGTGGCGCAGGCCATCCAGCCGTTCGCCGAGGACTGAGCAGGGAACCCCACCGCCCCCCGGGACGTCTTCAAGAGGACGCTCTGGAATTTCCCGGGGGAAACCGTCGTTGGGGGGCCGGCCTGGGAGTAAGGTCCCGGCCGCGTACACATGCGCAAATGGGTCTTCATCGTGGTGGCCGCCGTGCTGGCGCTCGCCGCCATCGTGCTGGGGCCCCGGTGGGGCGCTCCAGCCTCGCGCCCCGTCTCGCCCGTCTCCGCCAGCTCCATCCGCCAGGGGATGCCCGCCTTCAACGCGGTGACGGTGTCTTCCGGCGCGCAGGAGGGGCTGACGCTCACCGGGCGCGTGCTGGATGGCAACGGCCGGCCGGTGGCGGACGCGGAGGTGTCGCTCGCGGCCTCGGCGGAGCGGACGCTGGCGGACGTGCGGTGCGACGAGTGCGGCCTGGCATTGCTGGCCTGCACCGCGCATGAGACGGCGCTGCACACGCGGGCCTTCTTCGAACAGCAGCAGGGCTTCCTCACGGCGCGCGCCACGGTGCGCTCGGACGCGGAAGGGAAGTTCCGCTTCGAGCATCTGGCGGGCGTGTCCTTCACCGTCTGGGCGCGCTCGGCGGGCCTGGGCGTGGCGCTCAAGGACCGGGCCGCGCCGGGCGAGGCGGTGGAGCTGTATCTGCCGCCGCTCCGGAGCATCACCGGCACGGTGGTGGATGACTCCGGCCATGCGAAGCCCGGGGCGCGCGTGCGCGCGGTGTCGCGCAAGGTGCCGCTGCCCTTCGAGGCCGTGGCGGGCGCGGGTGGAGCCTTCACGCTGTCGGGCCTGGGCGAGGGGCCCTTCTACGTGCTCGCGGACGCGGAGGGTTTCCAGCCCGCGGTGGCGCAGCAGGTGGAAGCGGACTCTCAGCCGCTGCGCCTGAAGCTGACGCCGTCGCGCACGCTGGAGGTGCGGGTGACGCGCGACGGAGCGCCGGCGGCGGCGACGGTGCGGCTGCGGGGCGATCACCTGACGCGCGAGGAGCACACGGAGGCGCAGGGTGGGCCGGTGCGCTTCAACGGCCTGTACCCGGACGAGGTGGTGGTGACGGCGGAGGCGCCGGGCTTCGGCTCCGCGCCCCAGACGCTCACGCTGTCGCAGCGGGTGACGCAGGTGACGCTGGTGCTGGAGGCCGCGGGCCGGCTGCTCGTCACGGTGGTGGACGAGGAGGGCCAGCCGGTACCCAACCCGCAACTGCTGCTGCGCACGGTGGCGGGCGACCTCATCCGCCGCGACGCGGTGCCCACCGGGGCGCTGGCGGAGCTGGGGCCGCTGGCGCCGGGCGAGTACGTGCTGGAGGGCCAGGCGGAGGGCTTCACCGCGGCGCAATTGCCCGCGCGCGTGGTGCAGGGCGAGACGCCGCTGGAGCTGGAGCTGGCGAAGGCCACGGTCATCAGCGGGCAGGTCATCGATGAGTACGGCCGGCCCGCGGCGGGCGTGTCCGTGCTGGTGCAGCCCACCGGCGAGGTGGTGAACGCGGGCGAGGACGGCCACTTCTCGGCGCCGGTGCCCATGCCGGGGCTCTACACGCTGCACGCGCACCACTCCGAGTGGGGCGGCGGCAGCGTGCAGGCGACGGCGCCCGCGACGGACGTGACGCTGTCGCTGGAGGCGAAGGCGGGCGCGGACGTGACGGTGTCCAGTGGCGGCCGGCGGGTGGAGGGCGCGGACGTGGTGATGTGGGCGGATCCGGAGAACATCTTCCGCAGCGACCGTCCCTCCGGACCGGACGGCGTGGTGCCCATGCGCGGGCTGCCGCCGGGGACGTACCAACTGGTGGCGTCGCATCCGGAGTACCTGCAGTCGGCGCCCAAGGCGGTGACGGTGCAGGACGGTGCCCGGCAGCAGGTGACGGTGGAGCTGGAGGCCGGCGCGCAGCTCTCGGGCGACGTGGTGGATGAGGACGGCCAGCCGGTGGTGGGCGCGGCGATGAGCGTGTCGCCGCGCGTCGCGCAGCCCACGCAGTCGGATTCGAGCGGCCACTTCGAGTTCCGCGCGCTGAAGCCGGACCGCACCTACGTGGTGGAGGCGCGCCACGCGGGCTACGACGCGATGGAGCGGCCGCAGGCGAAGCCGGGCGGGCCGCCGGTGCAGGTGAAGATGCACCGGCGCACGACGTTCCGGGGCCGCGTGGTGGATGACTCCGGCCAGTCGGTGCGCCGCTTCCGCGTGGACGAGCACGACGTGAACAGCCCGGACGGCCGCTTCGAGCTGCCGCTGTCCACGGCGGGTGACCGGCTCATCGTCGCGGTGGACGCGGCGGGGTACGAGCCCCAGGTGGTGGATCGCCCGGCGACGCCGCAGGACATGGGCGACATCGTGCTGGTGAAGGCCCCGTCGGTGTCCGGCCGCGTGCGCGATGCGTCCGGTGGCGCGGTGGCGGACGCGGTGGTGACGTGCGACGTGTGCGACGGGTCGGTGCTGTCCGGGCCGGACGGCAACTTCACGCTGGCGAGTCCGCCCTTCGTGCCTCGCTTCACGGTGTCCGCGCGCAAGGGCAAGGTGAGTGGCACGCAGGAGGTGCCGCGCGGCAGCACGGCGCCGGTGGAGCTGACCCTCAAGCCCGCGACGCACCTGACGGGCCGGGTGTACCGGGCGGACGGGCAGCCCGCGGCGGGCGCGCAGGTGGAGGGGCTCAACGCGGACCGCAGCGAGACGGTGTCTCTCATCACCGGCGCGGATGGCCGCTACAGCGCGGACCTGTCGCCGGGCAGCTACCGCTTCGTGGTGGGGCCTCGCGGGGGCATGGGTGAGCCGGCGGTGGTGGTGCAGGTGGCGGGCGCGGACATGACGTTGGACCTGGGGCCGGTGCCGGGCACGGGCTCCGTGACGGTGCTGCTCCAGCCGGAGCGGGGCAAGGCGCTGTGGGTGGTGCCGGGCGACGTGGGTGCGGTGGGCAACCCGCCCACGGAGTTGCTGCGCTCGCGTTATGCGCAGCTCGTGTACCAGCCCATGTCGGAGCGGGTGGTGGTGCAGGGCTTGCGGCCGGGCCGCTACACGCTGGTGTGGGGCTATTTCCACGCGGAGATGCCGGGGACGGGTCCGGTGGTGCGCGCGGTGGAGGTTCCCTCCCAGGGTGAGGTATCCCTGCGGTAGTCGTGTTGCGACCGGACGGGCTGGCGCGTAATGAAGCCGCATGGACGCATCGGCTCTGAAGGGTCGCCGGATCATCGTCGGCGTGGGTGGCGGCATCGCGGCATACAAGGCCTGCGAGCTGGTGCGTGAATTGGGCCGCGCGGGCGCGGAGGTGCGAGTGGCCATGACAGAGGCCGCGCGCCAGTTCGTCACCCCGCTGACCTTCCAGGCGCTCGTGGGGCACCCGCCGCTGACGGACTACTTCGACCCGGCGCAGGAGGGGAACTTCGGCCACCTGGACCTGGCCCGTTGGGGCGAGGTCTACGTGGTGGCGCCCGCGACGGCGGACCTGATCGCGAAGATCCGCGCGGGCTTCGGTGGTGACGCGGTGACGACGTCGCTGCTCGCCTTCAAGGGGCCGGTGGTGCTGGCGCCCGCGATGAACGTGGCGATGTGGGAGAACACCCGGACGCAGGAGAACGTGGCATCGCTGCTGACGGAGGCGCGCTTCAGCACGGTGGGGCCGGGCGCGGGGATGCTGGCGTGCGGCGACGTGGGCTCGGGCCGGTTGGCGGACGTGGGCGCCATCGTGTCCGCGGTGGCGGCGAGGCTGGGTGGCGGTCCGCTCACGGGCAAGACGGTGCTGGTGACGGCGGGCCCCACGCGCGAGTACCTGGATCCGGTGCGGTTCATCTCCAATCCGTCCACGGGGAAGATGGGCATGGCGCTGGCGCACGAGGCGCGAGCGCTGGGCGCGACGGTGACAGTGGTGCTGGGGCCGGTGGGCCCCGTGGACCGCACGGGCCTGGAGGTGGTGGACGTGGTGAGCGCGGAGGACATGGCGCGCGAGGTGCTGGCGCGCGTGGAGTCCGCGGACGCGTTCATCGCCACGGCGGCGGTGAGTGACTGGCGACCGGAGACGCGAGCGCCGCAGAAGGTGAAGAAGGGCGAGGGCCCGGAGAACCTCAAGCTGGTGCGCACGCCGGACGTGTTGCTGGAGGCGTCGCGCAAGGTGGCGGGCAGGGCGAGGCGTCCGGTGCTGGTGGGCTTCGCGGCGGAGACGGAGCGGGTGGTGGAGCACGCGCGCGAGAAGCTGGAGCGCAAGGGGCTGGACGCCATCGTCGCCAACGACGTCACCGCCGAGGGCGCTGGGTTCGGCACGGACACGAACCGCGTGACGGTGATTTCTCGCGGTGGCGCCGACCGTGTGTTGCACGGCAGCAAGCGTGCGGTGGCGGGGGAGATCCTGTCGCTGCTGCTCGTGTCACCGCGCGGCTGAGCGCTTCGGCGTCATCAGCCGCAGCATCAGTCGCGCGAAGGCGTTGGGTGGCTGGATGCGGGTGTTCTGGAAGGCGGTGAAGTACCAGACGCCGTCACGCTTCACGGCGACCGTGGTCTGGATGGAGCGCCGTCCCTTGGGCGCTTTGCGCTGCCAGCGCAGCTTGATGACGCCTTCGGTGTGGATGAGCGCCACGTCCGGTCCGAGGAAGCGCAGGGACTTCATCCCGCCGTCGAGGACGGATCCCCGGAGGACGCCGTCGAAGAGGGCCTGGTGGGCCTCCGCATTGGCCTGTCGTCCCTGGATGTGGCTGCCGTCGAAGGCGACGTAGTCCACGTCCTCCGTGAAGCAGGAGGCATAGGCCTGTGCGTCTCCCTGGTCAGACCCGCAACCCCATGGTGAAGTGGCTTGCCATGGACATTGATGATTTGGAGCGAGAGTACCGAGAAACGCGGGACCAGTTGATTGCGGATGTGCAGCTCCTGGCACTCATTGACTCAAACAAGCTGGACCCGTTCAACACAAGCAACCGCATTGCCAGTAAGAACATCGTGAAGCGACACGCTGAACTGGTTCTAAAGCGCTTTGTTGAGGTAGGTCAAAAGCTCGTGCCAGGGTAGAACGGCACCAAGCAGCATTCTGGCGGACGGGCGCGAAGTGCCAGTGAGCGAGCTGGCACACCCGGACGGATGTGGACCCGGGGGCGCGCTACTTCCGCTCGCTCGTCGTGGAAGCGCTCAGGGAATGACCTTGCGGCGGCGGTAGTCCGCGAAGACTTCGCGGAAACTCGCCTCCGTTTCGATGTGCTCCTGGAACCCGTGCCGGCGCGCTTTGGACGTATCCGCGAGGAAGTCGAAGTTCGTCGAGAACACCCCGTGCGCATGACGCCACGGCGCGATGTCCTTGTAGGGATGCGGCGCGAGCCCGTGCTTCGCCACCATCGCGTCCCAGAGCGGTGCCTTGTCCGCCATCACGTCCACCAGCGACATGGGCAGGGGAGGGGCCACCTCCAGCTCGAACATGCGCGCGATCCGCGGCCACAGCTCGCTCCAGCGGAACTGGTCGCCGTTGTTGATGTTGAAGGCCTGGTTGGCGGCCTTCGGGTTCGTCGCCGCCCAGAGCATGGCGTGCGCCAGGAGCCTCGCGTCCGTGACGTCCAGGAGGATGTCGTACGCGGACGGCGGCCCGGGGAAGCGCAGCGGGATGCCCAGCTCCTTCGACATGGAGGCGTACACCGCGATGGCCAGCCCCGCGTTCATCGGAGTGCCCATGGCGTAGCCCACCACGACGGACGGGCGGAGCGCGGACCACGTCCACGCCTTGCCCTGCTGCCTCTGCTCCAGGAAGTTCTGCTGCTCGACGTTGAACTCGGGCGGCATGTGCGGCGCGTCCGTCTCGCGGGCGGGCGTCTTGAACGGGCCCAGGTGCGCGCCGTAGACCTTGTATCCCTGCATCAGGTTGATGTGCTGGAGGTTCCTGGCGACGGGCTCCACCGCGCTCACCACGTTGACGAGCATGGCGACGTTGGGCGCCACCAGCTCCGCGGGCGTCGGCCGGTCCTGGTAGGCGGCGTAGAAGATGTGCGTCACCTGCGTCAGGCCGCTCAGCTTCTCGCGGCTGTCCGCCGCGTCGAGCAGGTCCACCGGGATGAAGCGCACGCCCTCCCGCGCTTCGCCTCCGCGACGCGACAGGCCGATGACCTCCCAGCCGCCGAGCGCTTCCAGGTGTTCGATGAAGTTGAGGCCAGCGATTCCATTGGCCCCGACAACCAGGGCCACGTTCTTGGGAGCAGACATGGGGTTCTCCATGCGGCCCCACGTGGATCCGTTTCCGGGCCGCACGGGTCTAGTATTCGCGGGCCCTGTCGAGGGGTAGAGCCGTCCCGGGCACAAGGCTTGTGAGTTCAATTCCATGGCGCGTCTGGAAATCAATCGCTCCGGAGAGATGGAAGTCTTCGTCCGGGTCGTCGAGCAGGAGGGCTTCTCCGCGGCGGCGCGCACGCTGCGGATGACACCCTCGGCGGTCAGCAAGCTCGTCGCACGGCTGGAAGCCCGCCTGGGCGCACGGCTCGTGCACCGCAACACGCGGGGTTTCCAGCTCACCTCGGAGGGCTGCGTCTTCTACGAGCGCAGCGTGCAGGTGCTCGCGGAAATGGACGAAGCCGAGCGCGGCGTCACGTCGCATGACGCGCCGTCAGGCCGCGTGCGCATCAACACCAACGTGCCCTATGGCACGCACTTCCTCCTGCCCCAGGTGCCCGCGTTCCAGGCCCGCTACCCGGGCATCCGCCTGGACATCGGACTCACGGATCAGGTCGTGGACCTGCTCGAGGATCGCGCGGACGTGGCCATCCGAGCGGGGCCGCTCAAGTCCTCAAACCTCATCGCGCGCAGGCTGGGCGAGACGCGCAAGGTCATCGTCGGCGCGCCGGTCTATCTGAAGCGCATGGGCACGCCGAAGTCCGCCGCGGAGCTGGAACGGCACACGCGCATGGGAGCCAGCCACACGCCCGCGCTGGAGCACTGGCCCTTCGTGGAGCGTGGCACCACCGTGAACGTGCCCGTCTCCGGGGCCCTGTTCGCCAGCGACGGCGAAGCCCTGCGGCACCTGGCGCTCGCGGGTGCTGGTCTCGCGCGCATCGCGGCGTTCCAGGTGCGCGACGACATCAAGGCCGGACGGCTCAGTGCCGTGTTGGAGGAACGCAACCCAGGGGACACCGTCGTCTTCCATGCGGTGTACCTCGATCCCGCGAGGCACCTCCCGGCGCGCATCCGGGCGTTTCTCGACTACTTCGGCGAATTGGGCATGGGCTGAACCGGGCAAGGCCCTATTCCTCCGGCGGTTCGCTGCTCAGCCAGAACGAGCGGTTGCCGCTGCACAGAGCCTTCTCCAGGAACTCCTCGAAGGACGCCGCGATACGCGGAGCCTCTTCTGGATACGTCTCGTGGAACGCGTCGAGCAGTGGGTAGCTTCCGCCTGCCTGCTGCGCGACGTCCACGAGGACGTAGTCGCCGTCCTGCATGTCCACCACGCAGTAGTGCGTTGCCGCTCCAGCGCTGTCGTCGTCTCGCCCCAGGATGGCAGTGCGCGCGCGCTCGATGCGCTCCAACGGGAGCAGGTGGTAGTTCACGTCCGGGAGCGGGGCGAAGAGCGTCGCTCCGTTGCAGTGCAGATAGAGGGCTCGCAGGTCCTCGTCGAGCTTCCATCCCATGCGTGTTTCAAAGGCAGCGATCTGCTCGGGCGTGGCGGGCGGACGGGGGTAATGGAGTCGCGAGACTTCAGCGAGAAGGCTTTTCATTGACATGGTCGCTCCTCAATCCGCGTAGGGTCGCTCTGGGCCCGGCGCGAGCCACTTGCCGCCAGGGGCGTAGCAGGCGGGGTACTCGTTGGTGAGCACCTTGTGGACGTCCCCAGGGACGGGGATGACGTTGCCAGCGGCTGTAGGGGCACCACCGTGCGCGAGATCGAAGATGTGATGCCCGGCCCAGTTCTCTCCGCCGTTCGTCTTCGGCCACTCTCCGAACTCTGAACTCCACTTGCGGCGGAAGGACTCCCGCGCGGATTGCCACGTGTTACGCCGCCACTGTCCGTCCGCCACCTTCGGGTAGTCGCAGCAGCAGTGGGTGATGGCCAAGCGCCCACCGGCTTCCGCGGGCATGAACAGGTAGCGTCCCTGCCAGTCTCCCTTGATATCCGCAAGCCACATGCAACCCATCAGGGCGTGTCCCTGCGCCGCGCACTTCGACTCGCAGCGCGAAAGGAACGCGGCGCTGCACTGCCAGGGCCCGTAATAGATGGTCGTCCGGAGTTGTCCTCCGTCCGGTGTCCTGACGACGGGCCCCACCCACTTCCCCATGGCGGGCTTGCCCACCGAGCCGACAGTGGCAGAGCCACACCCGAGAAGAGTCAGGACGATTGCCGCGCTCGCGGCACGCGGGATGGGCAGAAGAGTTGTCACGGCTGAGCGTGATAGCGCGGTGAGCACCTGCCCGCCAAACAGGCCGCGGCTACTTCGCCAACGTGGGCATGAACTGACCGAAGCCCACCGACGCGACCTGTCCCGGCGCACCTTCCACCCCGTGCAGGAAGGTGTGCTGCTCCACGTGCACGGCTTCGTGGTAGTCGGGCGTGTCACCCTCCGCGGCCCAGTTCACACGGTCCATGCGGATGACGCGTGACGAATACGGCAGCAGCGTCGCCGGATCCGTCACCAGTTCCAGCTCCACGTGCGCGTACCGTCCTGGCGTCTCGTCCGTCTGTCCGACGGGCTCCCGCACGACCTTCAGCCTCGCGCACCGGGGCTCTGGATCGGCTTCGGAGCAGGGCACGCCTACGTCCAGCCGGAGGCGCTCCTCCGCGGAGACCTCCTCGGTCTTCTTGCGGCCCGTGCCCACGGACATCGTCGTCGCCACGACCTCCGTCCTCCCCGGCTTGAAGCGCGCCCCGTGCCAGCTGCCCACCCATTCGTTCCAGCGGTTGCGGGCGTCCTGTTCCAGGCCATTCGTGAGCGCCCTGGCCATCTGGGCCTTCTTCCGGGGGCTGACCGGCAGCGCGTCCAGCAGGTCCTGACCGGGGCCGTCCTCCAGCGGATCAATCCCCTGGAAGTCCCCCTGCGCGTCGATGATGGACGTGGCCAGCGGCTCCACGAACGCGGGGAAGGGGGCGTCGAGGATCTCCACATCCTGAACCACCAACCGCCGGCGGCCGTCCTCATCCACGGGACCGAGCCGCATCCCATACCGGCGCTGCGCCGTCATCCGGCCGCTCCAGTCCGTGCGCACATCCACCGTGTGCATCACCCGCATGGCTGTCTGCTCCGGCCAGCCGTAGCGCAGCGTCACCAGGTCTCCACCCTGTGCGCCTCCGAGCGTGGCGCAACCCAGGACTCCGGAGGACAACGCTGAGATGACCAGCCACGGGCGAGAAGAGGAAGCCATGTCCCTTCACGATAACAACGCCCGGCGGGCCGCGCGGCACGGCGTGAATCCCGGGCCGCGCGAACCGGACATTCGCTCAAGCCAGCGCCGCCGAGGTGCCACGCCGCAGGCCCGCGTACTCCAGCGCAGCGAACACCGCGACCGCCAACGCCTGCGCCGTGACGAACGCCACCCCGAGCCCCGTGGGCGCCGTCGGGCCGTGCGTCATCAGGAGCACGCTGTCCACCACCCACAGCGCGTTCACCGCGACCACGAACCAAACGGGCCAGGAGGGCAGGGTGGCTCGCGACGCCAGGTACCCGAGCAGCAGCGCGAAGGGGAGGAGCCCCAGCCCCGCCGCTCGCAAGAGCCCCGGCTCCAGGCCCAGCAGCGGACCCAGGGGCCCCGCGGCCACCGCCATCAACAACCCCATGGCTCCGCTGGCGACGCCGTCCAGCAGCAGCGCGCGGCGCAACAGACTTCCCGACACGTTCTTGAGGCTCATGGCACACGGTTCCTTGCGAAGGAGTGGAAGCGGCGGAGGCCGTGAAGCCATCCGTCGTTGATGGACAAGATGCGAGCCGGCCCGCGCGGTGTCGATTACCTCCGAGGGAATGGAAGCGCTGACGTGGCGCCCCTATCTTCCCGTCCATGACGAGCCTTCAGCAGAGCCGTCCCGTGGGAGAGCTGCTGCGCGGCTGGCGTCAGCGGCGCGGGCTGAGCCAGATGGATCTCGCGCTGCGAGCGGAGGTCTCCACCCGGCACGTGAGCTTCCTGGAGACCGGCCGCTCCCAGCCCAGCCGCGAGATGCTGCTCCACCTGGCGGAGGAACTGGACGTGCCCCTGCGCGATCGCAACGGCCTGCTGGTGGCGGCGGGCTTTGCCCCTGTCTTCTCCGAGCGCCCCCTGGAGGACCCCGCGCTCAACGCCACGCGCGAGGCCGTGGAGCTGGTGCTCGCCGGCCATGAGCCATACCCGGCGCTCGCGGTGGACCGGCACTGGACGCTCGTCACCGCGAACCGCGCGGTCGGCGTGCTGCTGTCGGACGTGGCACCAGAGATGCTCCAACCCCCCGTCAACGTCCTGCGCCTGAGCCTGCACCCGTCCGGGCTCGCGCCGCGCATCGAGAACCTGCGCCAGTGGCGCGACCACGTCCTCACGCGGCTGCACCGTCAGGTGGACGTCACCGCGGACGCCACGCTCGCGGCGCTCCTGGAGGAGCTGAAGGGCTACCCGGTACCGGAGGCCGCCCCGGACGCGAAGGCGCGCGACTTCGCGGGCGTGGTGGTGCCCCTGCGCGTGCGCACGTCGCTGGGACGGTTGTCCCTGTTCAGCACCACCACCGTGTTCGGCACGCCCGTGGACATCACGCTCGCGGAGCTGGCCATCGAGTCGTTCTTCCCCGCGGACCCGGACACGGCGGAGGCACTGCGGCGGGCCGCCACGGAGCGGGCCCGCCAGGACACCTGAGGCGCTACGGCTTCAAGCGCACCGTGCGCAGCGCCGTGCCCCATGAGACGACCTGATCCAGGAGCGTGTTCACCTGCTTCTCCTTGTGCGGATCCGGCTTGAAGACGGTGTAATGCTCGAAGTCCGTGGCGAGGAACAGCTGCACCTGCGCGCGCACCGTGGCCAGTTGCAGCTCCGCGGCGACGAGGCGCAACTGCTCCACCGCTCGCACGCCGCCCGCGCTGCCGTAGCCCACGAAGCCGGCGGCCTTGTTGTTCCACTCGCCGTAGACGAAATCGAGCGCGTTCTTCAGCGCGCCGGACGTGCCGTGGTTGTACTCGGGCGTGACGAAGACGTAGGCGTCGTAGCCCGCCACCGTCGCGGCCCACTTCTGGGTGTGCGGCTGCGTGTACTTGCCCATGGACGGCGGGGTCGGCTCGTCCAGCAGGGGCAGCTGGAAGTCCTGGATGTCGACGATGTCGTACGTGGCGTCGCTGCGCTTCTTCGCGATGTCGTGGACCCAGCTGGCGACTTTGTCCGCCTTGCGGCCCGGCCGGGTGCTGCCAACGACGATGGCCACCTTGATCATGTGCGGGGAACTCCTGGGAAATGGGCGTGGAATCAGCGCCCGGCATCTTCTCCGCGTCCGCCCTGTGGCCAAGGGCGGTTCGCCGCACGTGTGTCCTGATTCAACCAGAGCCCTGCGCACCCTTCATGGAAGGGGCGGAAGCCGCCAGGCCGTGCTGCACGAACGCCGACATCTGGGCCCCGGCCGCATCCAGATTGAACGTGTGATCCTCCAGCCATTGTCCCATCGTGCCGCAGAGGGTCATGACCAGGAGGAGGGCCATCGTCCGGGGGTCGACCTCGTGCCGGATCTGTCCCAGCGCGATGCCCTGGCGGATCCGCTGCTCGAAGGCGTGGAGCGTCTGCTGCTTCAGCGTCGCGATGTCAGGGGGAAGCGGCGGACCGGCACCCGGCTCGGACAGGACGATCCGCAAGGCGCAGAGCCGGGAGTGATCCGACGTCGGCTGTTGGAGGAAGCCTCCCAGCATCTTCAGGAGGGCGGGCAGGCCCTCCTCGATGCTGAAGGCCTCCATCGCGGTCCGGAACTCCGCTGCGACGTAGCGCATCAGCTCGCGCAGGAACTCCGCCTTGGAGCCGAAGTGATGCGCGGGCAGCCCCCGGCTGTAGCCGGCGGCCTTGCCGACCTCCGCGAGCGTCAGTGCGTCGGTCCCTCGCTCCGCGACGAGCCGTGCCCCGGCCGCAAGCATCCGGCGTGCGGCTTCGTCACGTCTTTCTTCCTGCGTCCTGCGTGTCCGCCGCTGCTTCATGTTCTTCCTGGGGGTGTTTCACACGAGCAGGACGATCTTGCCCGTGACCTGACCCTCTTCAAGCACCGCATGCGCCTGGGCTGCCTGCTCCAGGGGGAAGGTCTTCCCGACCCGAGGCACCAGCCGCCGGGTGACCGCCAGTTCGAACAGGGACTGTCCCACGGCGGACTGCTCCGCCGGATCAATCGAATCAAGGCTCAGGAGCGAAAGCGTGGGGGAGTGGGCGAAGCCCGTCAGGAATCCTGTCCCGAAGTCGGGAGCGGGAAACCCCGCGGCGACGCCATTCAGCACATAGCGCCCATTGGGACGCAGCTTCTGGAGGAAGGTCGCCAGCTGGGGGCCGGCCACCGGATCCACGATGACGTCGAACCCGCCCGGAAGCCCGCTGGCGGCCTGGCGATCCACGACGCTTTCAATGCCCAGCCCGGCCAGCGACGAAGCACGCGCCTCGGTGGTGATGGCCGTGACCCGCGCGCCCTGTGACACCGCGAGCTGGACGACGCTCATCCCGATGCCACCGCCCGCGCCGCGAACCAGGACACGCTCCCCGGCCCGAAGCCCCGCGCGCAAGAGGGAGAACTGCGCCACGAGCGCATTGATGCCCAGGGCGATCGCCTCCACGGACGACAGGCCCGGCGGAATGGGAATGAGCTGGGCCGGTTCGGCCACGACCTCTTCCGCGTAACCCCCGGTGCGGACCAGCGCGAAGACGTGCTTGCCGAGCCACTCGCGCGCGTCCTCCGAACCCACTCGGGTCACCTTGCCCGCGACCTCCGCACCTGGAACGAAGCCGGGCTGATCAAAGCCTGGGAACAGGCCGCGCCGTTGGAATGCGTCCACCAGTCCGACCCCCGCGGCCTCGACCGCGACGACGACCTGGCCGGCCTGGGGGACCCGCGCAGGGACCTCACCCGGCACCAGTCCTTCAGGCCCGCCCAACCGCTCGACCTTGACTGCTCTCATTGCGCTCTCCCGACGCGGATGACTCCGCCTTCGAATTAATATTTGCTTGTCGTGCCAGCAAGTAAATGAGGCCATCAGGTCGTCCATGAGGTTCCCCCGGGACGCACCCGGGGCGCGTTCAGTGCTTCCGCCCGGAAGATGGCGGAGGCCCTCCCGGTGGGTTAAGCGGACAGGCAACTTCCCCGGCTGCTTCCTTGCACCAGGGCAGCCCCTCCGATACCGATCGCCCACCGTGAACGACGACACGCCTGATTCCGCGCAGGAGCTGGCCGACGTGCTCCAGGACGTGCGCCGCCACCTCCTCTGGCAGGAGGAGAGCGCGGGCCGCACGCTGCTCGTCGACGCGAAGGTCGCCGCCGAGCTTCAGCAGCAGCGCGCCGCCGCCTCGTCCGTGCGCTCGATGATCGCCCGGACCAAGGCCCCCGAG
>NZ_RAWE01000074.1 GCF_003611695.1 Corallococcus carmarthensis
GGTTGGAGATGCGCAGACAGCATGGCGGCTTTCGACAGGGATACTTCGGCCCGGACTACGAACTGGCGCGCTTCAAGGCAGCGGGGCCGGAGGGAGTGCCGTTGGCGGAGGCCTCCTTCCCGGATGGGTACTCGGCCTATGGCGAAGCGGAGGTGGGCTGGGACGCGGTCCGCTATGGCGGTCTCGCCAAGCACCTGAAGCTGTCGCTGGGCGCGGAAGCCTTCTCGTGGGGGCGCTTCGACGTGGACGGGCGCGTCGCGGTGCAGCTCTTCGCGCGCAGCCTCGAAGTGGCGTTGAAGGGGCTGGGAATGGGCATGGGGCAGCCGGGGGCGCGATACCTGGGGTCCGCGGAGGTCCGCTGGCGATTGCTGGGCGGGATGCTCTACGCGATGGGGATGGGCGGCACGCTGCTGTTCCCCACGCCGGAAGGGACGCTGCGGCCGGGGGCGTTCGCCTCGGTAGGAATGGGGGTGGACAATGCGCGCTGACGCCCTCTTGCTGGCCCTGGTGCTGCTGGCCACGGGATGCGCCTCCGTATCGCAAGCGCCCGGGCGTGGCCGGAGATTGAGCTACGCGCCGCGAGAGGACTCCTCGCCCGCGTGGGTGGAGGCTCCGAACGCTGAGCCCCCGCGTGCGTGGGATTCTCGCCCCCGCGCCCTCTCCGGGGCTGCGCAACGGCTCCTGCGCCGCCAGCAGCCGCGTGACGACGTGACAGCCGTGGGAGACGTCAGCAGGGAGGCAGCCGTTGGGGGCGGGGCCCGGAGTGCTGCATCGACGCGGCAGGCAGTCCTCGACGCCACGGATGAGGTGAAGGGCTCCCTGCGCAGCGTCGAGGCCGCGGTCACAAAGCTGGCGGCACGTCCTCCAGACCCCTGGGGCTTCAGCCTGACCGGCGTCTTCACGCGCTACCTCGACCAAGGCGCCAAGCAGGTGACGTGGCTTCAGGGCGCGCTTGGGAGCGCCACCGCGTTGACGGAAGCGGCCTCGGAAGTTGGCGACACGGACATGGAGCTGGGCCTGCTTCGCATGACAGGGCCGAAGCTCCAGGCAGCTCAGTTCGGGACGCTCCTCTTGGCCACCTGGGTGGACTTCCTGCACCTCGCGGACGCCGTGCTCCGTCACTGCCCCATGTGCAGCGCTGAGAAGCTCTTCGTGGACCTTCATCGCGTGCAAGGGCTGATGGAGCCCACGCTGACGGACCTCGCCTCACTGGACCCGGAGCGGGTGGAGGCGGCGACCACCGCGATGCCCGAGCTGATGGGGAAGCTGACGCGTGAATTCGACACGCTCCAGCGGGAGACCCGCGAGACCCTGAAGCTTGGCGGGCAGGTCATCGCGGCGATGCAGGCGGTGGAGATGGTCACGATGATCTCCACGATGAAGATGGCCCTGCCACGCGTGCCGCCCTCGGCCCCTGCGGCGCTCGGCGTGGGACTGGCAATGAGTTCAGGCGGCGTCATGGTGGGCTCGCGGCTGGTGGTCTCCGCCGAGTGGGTGGAGATGATGCGAAGGCTCGTGCAGGCGGGCGTTATCTCCGTGCCTGCCGTCAGCGCGGCCGTCCTCATTCAGGGCGGACAGATCACGATGGACCAGGCGCACCAGGACCTGCCCAAGGGCGTGCGCGAAGCGCTGGGGGACAGCCCCGAAGTGCGCGGCATGCAGGTGACGGGCAGAGTGGGGGCGGGCATGTCGGACGCTCCGAAACACCACGTGATGCCGCAGGAACACCGCGAGTGGTTCGAGCAGCGCGGCTTCAAGGGCGACATGGACATCGACAACTTCTGCGTCCGGATGGAGCAGGCCCACCACGAGGCGATCCACGGCGGCGGTGACTGGCGCCTGGGTCGCACATGGCCCGGTGAATGGAACCAGTTTCTTATGCGCGAGTTACTCAAAGCCGAGACACGAGCCGGCCGCATGTTGACGCGCGATGCCATCCTGAAGCTCGTCGCCAAGCACATGAAGGACTATAAGATCCCGATGAACTTCGTCTCCTGGAGGGGCCCATGACCGCCCGGCATCCGTGGGAGGGCGACGTGAGAGCCCGCCTGTATGAGCGGGTCCGCGAGCGTGGTTACGACACGCTCACCGCATTTGCTGAGGCACGCCCTGCCGTCCCGTTACATAGACTGGCCGACGAGCTTGGTGAAGACGATGTCGCTGCGGTGCAGGTGTTCAGCGGGTTGCTCGCTGAGGCAGAGCAGAGTCTGCGGGTCACACGTCTTGTGCGCGATGTGCTCGTGCGTGAGCTGTCCGACGACTTCCCCGACGGATGGCCGACCGTGATGGACGACGACGCCCGTATGGATGTTGCCATAGCGCTCGGTCGCTGGAGTGGTTACACGCCGGAAACCCATCAGGAGCGCGTTGACCGGGCCAGCGATGTGCTCCTCTCCAATCCGCCGTTCCCTGGCTGGCGTCCTCTCGGCCCCGACGACGAGCTTCTCCGGACGCTCCTC
This sequence comes from Corallococcus carmarthensis, assembly GCF_003611695.1. Taxonomy (GTDB): domain Bacteria; phylum Myxococcota; class Myxococcia; order Myxococcales; family Myxococcaceae; genus Corallococcus; species Corallococcus carmarthensis. The sequence continues at coordinate 2,460 of NZ_RAWE01000074.1, forward strand.
CCCGACGAGGAAGCCTGACCGGAAACGGCGGCCCTTCGAGTCACAGTGAAGGAGCCGCCGTGTGCCCCCAATGTGCCCCTCCAGCGTGGTTCAGCCGGGAACACCACGGACCCCAGAGAGAGCCGAGAAGATTGAGCACCTCCTCGGGGAGGGGCTCGACCCTGGCTGGCCCGCGGGGGCCCGGCCTATGCCTCCGCGAGCGCCCGGCGATGGATGGCCACCCAGAAGTCCGCCGCCTGGCGCGCGCCGTCCAGCAGGGGCTCGGGGCCGTGCGCACCGACCGACTCGCAGAGCGCCTGGGCCCGCGCGCCGTGCTCCACGTCCACGTCCAGGTGCACGAGCAGGAAGCGCGCCCGCGTCCTGTCCAGGCCGAGCCGCCCCAACCCCTGGCGTGTGTCGCCCCCGAGGTGCCGCGCCACGCCCTCCAGCACGGACAGCGCGCCGAGGAACGAGAGCTGGCGCTCCGCCGGGATGCCTTCCCAGAAGGCGTGGAACGCGGAGACCTCGCGGGGCGTGGCGTCCGACGGCGTGCGCCCGAAGGCCGCGAGGTCCGCCTTCGCGAGCTGGTAGTGGGACTGCTCGTCCGCCGCGAGCTCCGCGAAGAAGGCCTTCAGCTCGGGGAGCGTGGCGCGCCCGGCCGCGAGCCGCAGCCGGTCTCCACTGCGCAGCGTGTAGTGGTACATCATGTCCAGGAAGGCCACGTACCGCTCGGGCGTCACGGCCGGCAGCCAGCCCGCGACCTGCCGGGCCATGCCCACGGTGAATGCCTCCAACTGCTCCCGCATCGACACCATCTTTAGTCCCTCCGGGTTGAAATCAGTCCGCCCAGGGTGCGCCACGCGTGCGCGCGGTGCGGCGCCGCGCGCTCCAGGCCCAGCTCGTCCACCGCCACGACCCCCGCGTCCAGGAAGCCCTCGCCGCCCAGGCCCCGCCCGCACACCGTGGGCACCGCGCGCACGTCCACGGGGCGCAGGGCGCCCCCCGCGTCCCGCGCGAGCGCGAGCTTCAGCACCGCGCCCGTCTGGCACGCCCGCGTGGGCATGATGCTCAGGAAGTTGCCGAGCGAGTACGCGATGAGCCCCACTCGCGGCGGCCCTCCCCGGCGCACCTGCGCGGGGCACGTGGGGTCCCCGCCGTCGATGGAGACCAGCTCCACGGGCTGCAGCACGTGCGGCGAGGAGCCCAGGAGGATGTCCGCCCCGCGCTCGATGAGGCGGTAGGCGTGCTCGCGCTGGAGGGACTCGGGCCAGTACTCGTACTCGAAGCCCCAGTGCGGCATGAGCACCACGAGGTCCGGCCCCACCGCGCGCGCCGCGTCAATGAGGGCGCCCAGCCGCTCCCAGTCGGGCGCATGCAGCGGGTTGCCCAGGCGCGTCACCGGAACGCCCTCGGGCGGCGCCCCCGCGAGGTGGTTGATGTCATACGTCACCGCGGCAATGCCCAGGCGCACCCCGGCCACCTCCAGGCCCGCCACCGCGTCCTCCGCCCGGGGGCCTCCGACGCAGCGGTGCTCCGGGCGGGCCAGCACGCTCTGGCGCGTGCGCTCCAGCCCTTGCGCGCCCTGGTCCAGCGCGTGGTTGTTGCACAGCGAGAACACGCGGTGGCGCGCGGTGCCCTCCCACGCGTCCAGGTAGCCCGGCGGCGCGTTGTAGTGGAGCGTCTCGTAGACGCGCCGGGGCACGGGCCGCGCCGGGTCCACGGGCGTCTCCAGGTTGGCGAAGGCCACGTGCGCGTCCGCCATCAGCGCGCGCACGCCCGGGGAGAGGGCCTCGCGGAAGCCGCTGCGAATCCACATCACATCGCCCACGGCGCACAGGTTGAGCGCCGCGGGCGCGTCGGGCTTCCAGCTCCCGGAGGCGAGGTGCCGGGCGACGCGCGCGAAGTGCTCGACGTCCTCGGCGCGGCGCGGCTCGGGGACGTGGAGGAGGCTCTTGGCGATGTAGCGCAGATTGAGGTCCCAGCGGGACAGCGGCCAGCGGCCGTCCTCGTAGCGGATGTCCGCGTACAGCTGGCGCAGGGCGTTCATGGGCGCTTTCGTTCCAGGGTGACGAGCCGCACGTCCTCGTCCACGACGGTGGGCCCGGCGAGCAGCGCGCGTCCCATGACGTCGAGGTAGCTGTCGAAGACGGGGGCGCCGCGCGCGAGCAGCCCGGGGCGCAGGTGGGTGTGCAGCCTCGCGAGGTTGTAGCCGGGCACGCGCGGATAGAGGTGGTGGTCCAGGTGGTAGTTGAGCCCGTTCCAGAGGAAGGTGACGAGCCGCGTGCCGCGCACCGTCGTCGCGGTGTGGAAGCGGTCCCCGCGCCACGTGTTGGCGTAGTGGTCCGCGATGGACTTGAGGCCGTTGAGGGGGCTGGCGAAGAGCACCGGCAGCAGCCAGCACTCCACCGCGCCGGGGACGAGCCCGTGCCGCGACAGCAGCCAGAAGAGCCCCGCGTAGAAGCCCGCGTAGCAGAGCAGCACCGCGCCATGGCGGCGCAATCGCGCGCGGGAGAAGTGCTGCAGCGGATAGAGGACGTTGAAGTAGATGAGGCTCAGCGGGATGCCGAGCAGCACGGTGGCGTAGAAGAGCGCGCACAGCCCGAGCGAGCGGCGGCCCGCGTTGTAGGCGTCAGGGTCCTTCTCCGTCCGGTTCCAGCGGTGGTGCGCGAGGTGGTCATGGCGCATGGGCTCGTAGGCGATGCCCACGAGCAGGCTGAGCGCGTTGCCGAAGAGGCGGTTCTGCCACGGCCTCGGGAAGAGAGTGTCGTGCCACGCGTCGTGGTCGAGCTGGATGAGCCCCATCACCGCCCCCCCCGCCAGCATCCACAGCGGCAGCTTCACCCAGACGCTGCCCGCGCGGGCAATGGCCACGGCCGCCGCGACCCAGACACCCAGGTGCAGCACCGCCATGCCCACCGCGCGCAGAGGACGGATGCGGAGCAGCTCCACCAGCTCGGCGCGGGAGAGGCCGGGCTCCGGGGGCGCGGCACCGGGCGAATCAGCGGGACGCGAGAGGGCTGGCTGCATGGCGCGTCAGAAGTAGCGAGGTGCGCGCTGGCAATAGCGCGCGTAGGGCTCACCGAGGCGGTCCGCGAGGAACCGCTCCTCCTGGAGCACCAGTTGATGGAAGAGCCCCCCGAGCGCCGCACAGGCGCCCAGCGTCACCACGGACGGAGCCCAGAGCGAAGCCCCTACGAGGTACAGGTAGGAGAACACGTAGATGGGGTTGCGCGAGTAGCGGTGGAGTCCCCCCTCGTGCAGCTCGGGCCGGGCCTCTCCCGCGTCCACGCCGATGCGGAACGCCGGGCCCATTCCATACTGGGCCCACAGCATGCCCATGAGCCCCACGACACCGAGCACCCAACCCGCGAGCGGAGGAATGGGCAGCAGCGGCCGTCCCCAGGACATGGCGGACCACGCGGGCCAGAACGCGGCCGCGAGCACGGAGCCGGCCCAGAGCAGCGAGACGCCACTGATGCGCCGCGTGACGCGCGTGTGCGCGGAATCCGCCGCCGCGCTCCGGTAGGCCAGCGGGCTGCGCCCGAAGCGCAGGCGGTAGACGAGGCTGGAGCCCAGGTGCCCCGCGAGCACGTGCAGGCAGATGAAGCCCAGGTACACCCCGGGCGCCTCGCGCAGCCCCATCATGGCGCGAGCACCTCCGCCCGCAGGCCGAAGCCCGAGGACGCCCACCCGGCGACGCGCTCCGTGAAGTCGCGCAACTCCTCGCGCGTCCAGAGGCCCTCGAAGGCCGCCGTGTTGATGTTGAGCGTGTCCGCGAACGACAGGCCCGTGGCGCCCCAGGTGGCCGTGTGGCTGCGCATGGAGCGGATGCGGAGCGGCGCCTCCGTGAAGTGCGTGTCCATCCGTCCCAGGTAGGTGACGACGAGCGTGTTCGTCCGGGGCTCGGCGATGAGCCCGGGACGCGCGTTCTTGCGCAGCACCCGCGCCGGTGCGAGCCGGGCCACCGCCATGCACTCCAGCGCCGTCGTCCAGTGCACGCCCTCATCGAGCACCCGCTGCACCTCGGAGCGGAGGAAGCGGGCCAGCTCGCGCGGGGCCTCCAGCCGCGCGCGGACCTCCTTCAGGGAGATCTCAATCGGCACCGTGGAGCAGCCATTGCCCAGCGTCCGCCCGAGCCCCAGCATCCGCCGCAGGTCCACCGGCATGCGCAGGCGGATGAGTCCGTCCGCCGGGGACTCTCGCAGCGCCACGCCCGCGAGCAGCGCGGAGAAGAAGACCTCCGACGCCTGGAGGTCCGTGTCGCCCTGGGGAAGCGTGAGCCGCGCCGTGGCTGATAGCGCGTGTCCGGCGGTGTCCCCACTTCGGCGCAGCCCCATTCCCCGCCGCGCCAGGAGCCGCCGGCGCGGACTCGTGAGCCCCAGCACCACGCCCGGCTGGCGCAGCGCCGCGAGCAGCACCTTGCCATCCGTGAGCGTCGAGGGCTCCAGCGGGCGCGACTCCGACCCGCGTCCCGCGCAGAGCAACCACAGCCGCTCCAGCAGGTGCGCCAGCGCCTTCGCGTCCCCGATGGCGTGGTGCAACTGGATGCCCAGCAGCCAGGGCCCCGGGGCCGCGTCCACCATGGGATGCAAGTGCAGCCGCAGCGGCACGTCGCGCGTGAGGTCCACCCGCGTGTTGATGATTCGCGCTACGGCGTCGGGCTCGGACAGGGGCTCCGCGCCTTCCACCAGGGCCGCGTCCACCTCCGCGTCCCCGCGCACGGCGGGCACCCATGCGCGGAGCGCGTCGTTCCAGGCCACGTTGAGGCGCTCGCTCTCCCGCACCAGCGCGCGCAGCCCCCGGCGCAGGAGCGCCACGTCGGGCCTGTCCTCCAGCCGCAGCAGCACCGTGGCCCAGATGGTGGCGACCTCGCCGTCCAGCCGCGCCATCAGCGTGTCTACGAAGTTCGCGCGCATCGCTCCATCCATCCCGCGAAGAGTTCCCGGGCCCCCGCGCCGTCCAGCCGGGCGCGGCTCACGACTTCGCACGCGGCCCTCGGGTCCGCCACGTATTGGAAGACGAGTTCATCCGGCTCGCGCTGGTGGAGGCGGATGCCCGTCGGAAGAAAGCCGGCCGCGAGGAGCACCGGCGTCCCCTCGGCCACCCGCTGGGGCTCGCCCATGGGCAGGTGGATGAGGTCCACGCGCGCCCGCTCCGACGTGAGCGCCGGGGTGCCCTCCGCGCTGAATCCCACGAGGCCCCGCCGCTCCAGACGCAGCGACGCGTTCCAGTCGAGCGGACGCAGCACGGCGCCCTCCGTCCATGCCCGGTGCTCCAGCGGCGTGAAGGCCACCGACTCCGCGAGCCCCACCCCGGCCAGGATGGACGCGAGCCACTCCCCCCACGGGCCCTGGGGCAGGTAGCGCCGGCGTGGCGGCGGGGGCGCGAGCACCGTCGTCATCGCCAGTGCCTGCATGGGCACGCCCGAGCCCTCCTCCACGCCAATCACCGTCTCGCCCCGCGTGTAGTTGACGACGAGGCCCATGGGCCTCGCCCGCATGAAGCGCGAGGCGTAGCGCTGCGCCATGACGTGCAGCGTGGAGGTGTTCTGGTGCAGGAAGCCCACCCAGCGCCCGAGCCGATCCAGCAGCGAGCCCCACAGCGCCTCGTGCTCGGCGCGGCCCATGAGGGTGCGGCGGCTCGGCAACGCCACGGAGAGCCCCGAGTCCAGCGAGTCCCTCCCCGGCTTGCTCCACAGGCCCGTGTGCCACAGCAGCGCCCCCCGCGCGTCGAACTCGCCGAGGCTCAGCAGCGCCCCGTCCCTCCAGAGCCGCACGGCGCCGCCGGGCTCGTAGAGGAACGGGTAGGAATACGTCTCCGCGTAGCGCGCGTGAAGCAGCTCGCGGAAGGCCGGCTCATCGGGCTCGGCCAGCCAGCGCGTGTGCTCGCTGGGGTTGGCGGCGCGAAGGTCGTCCATCAGGGAAACAGCTCGATCCCGGCCCATGTGCGCTAGCAATGCATCCTTGAGGCCAGCCGGGAAGGCCCCGCTCCCGCCCGGACGCAACCTCGCTCGCCCAGCCCCTCGTGCAGCGCCTGGCACACGGGTGTGAAGCCCCCTGCACAGCCGAGGCGCATAAGTCCTGTTGAGGGGGAGGGAGGGTGCAGAGGGGCCGAGGAGGGCCGCTGACGGGGCCGCCCGAGCTCCCATCAGCTGCGTGGCAGGAGCCTGGGCCTGTTGGCTGTCTTGAGCCTCAACAGCCCGCGCGGGCCTCGGCGCGTGAGGGCATCTCGAGCTGGGCCTGCACGAGCCGCGTGTGGGCCCCGCCGCGCGCGAGCAGCAGTCCACGCTGTTCCGGCCCCTCTTCCAGCGCTGAAGCGGGCCCGGCCAGGTGTGGCCGCGTTTCAGCCTTTGCCCTTCGGGCGGCTCACGGTGAACAGGACGATGTTGTGATCCGAGCCGCCGGTCGGACCTGCCTTCACGTTCGAGACCTTGCACCCGTAGGACATCGCATAGTCGATCTTGCCGTGGCCGTGGCTCTCCACGCCGCCATGGGTGGTCATGCCCGCCTGCTGCGCGATCCAGCCGGGTGACCACTTTCCCTTCGTCGACGCAGGCTCGTTCCAGTCGCCGCCGATGAGCAGACCCTCGTCAGGGTTCTTCGCGATCTTCCGATTCGCGAAACCGAGCAGCTTCTCGGAGAGCGACTTGTAGGTACTCACGCGGTTCTTCGGCCCGTCGATCTCCCCGCCCTTCCAGTCCACCGAGGGCGGTTGGTGGGCCGAGACCACCTGCAGCCAGCCCGCGAGCTTGACCGCGGTGGCCGCCCGCGGCGGAGCATGGCCACCGCGAACGGTGGTCCAACCGCCGCCCTCGCCCTGGATGGATGTCTTCTGCCCCTGGAGCAGGCTGTCCTTGACGAGGATGCCCGTCTCGCCATGGTCCTTGGCTCCGGGGAAGGTCACCAGGTGGTAGCCGGGGATCTTCTCCAGGGCCTTGTGGTAGCCGTTGATCTCCTGCAACTGGACGAAGTCGAGCTTGTTCTTCTTGGCGAAGTCGCCCAGCCACTTCTGCACGTCTTTGGGATTGCGGTCCCGCTCGACGTTGTAGGTCGCGCCCTTGAGCGTCGACGGGGTCTTGTTCTTGCCGTCGCTGCCGCCGGTCTGGCTGGCCTGGGCGGTGGCCGTGGTGCCGCCGGTGGAGGAAGGCGTGGTACCGGCAGTGGTGCGCTTCAGCGAGTCATTCATCCGCTCGCCGACAACCCCCTGCGGCTTCCCCTCCCAGCCGTTGTCGCGCTTGTAGGCAACCACCGCCTTGGCGGTCTTGGCGTCGAAGCGGTCGTCGGCGGCACCCTTGAGGTAACCGGCCGACTTCAGCCGCTCTTCAACTTTCTGCACGCGGTTGCCGGTGGATCCAACGTGGAGGGGGCGGTGGTGGGCAGTGGTTCGCATGATTTCCCCAATTCTCGCCAATCGAGAGCAAATGTTTCTTGGGTTCGCGTCGTCGCGACGGGACGTGCCGCACTGCGCCATGGCGGCCCGGCTCCGTCAGGAAGAATGCAAAAGCACGAAGGTCTCGCTCGACGCGGGCGAGCGGACCCTCCACATCGACCCGGAGAAGAGCTCCACCCGTTCACAAAGGGAGTGACACGATGAGCACTGGCAGCTTCATCTGGTACGAGCTGATGACCCACGACCCCAGCGTCGCCGCCAGGTTCTATGGCGCCGTCGTCGGGTGGAAGATCCCCGATCAGCCCGCCCCCATGCCGAATGGGCAGGACTACCGCATGATCATGCGCGGCGATGGCGGCTCCGCTGGCGGCGTGCTGCGCCTGTCGCAGGACATGCTGCAGCATGGCGCACAGCCTTGCTGGCTCGGATATCTGCACGTGGCCGATGTCGATGCGTCCCTCCAGACCATGGTGGCCGACGGCGCCAAAGTGCTGATGCCGCGCATGGATCTGCCCGTCGGAAAGATCGCGATGGTCGCCGACCCGATGGGCACGCCCTTCTATGTGATGGCGCCGATTCCACCGCCCGGCAAACCCGAGGCGAAGAGCGACGTCTTCGACGTGAAGGAGTCACAGCGCATTCGCTGGAACGAACTGGGCAGCCCCGACCTCGCGCGCGCCAAGGCGTTCTACGCGAAGCACTTCCACTTCCAGTTCAACGACGTGATGCCCATGGGCCCGATGGGCGACTACTGCTTCATCGACCACGACGGTGTTCGGCTCGGCGCCATCATGCAGAAGCCCACCGAGAGCCCCGGCCCCACCGGCACCTGGCTGTTCTACTTCGGCGTCTCCTCGGTCGCCGAGGCGCAGCGCGCCATCACCGCCAACGGCGGCAAGGTGCTGCAAGGTCCGCACGAGGTGCCGGGCGGCGACTGGATTGTCGTCGCGACGGACCCCGCGGGTGCCGTGTTTGGTGTCGTAGGACGCAAGGGCGAATGAACCCAGGAGCGCAAACATGACGAACACCGTGAACAAGGCCCTCATCTGTCTCTGGTTCGAACGCAGCGCCGAAGAAGCGGCGGCGTTCTACGCCCGCACCTTCCCGGGCAGCTCCGTCGGCGCCACGCACCGCGCACCAGGCGATTACCCGGACGGCAAGGAGGGGGATGTCCTCACGGTGGAGTTCACCGTGCTGGGCATTCCGTGCATCGGCCTCAATGGCGGCCCCGCCTTCAAGCACAGTGAAGCCTTCTCGTTCCAGATCAGCACGAAGGATCAGGAAGAGACGGACCGCTACTGGAAGGCCATCGTCGGCAACGGCGGTCAGGAAAGTCAGTGCGGGTGGTGCAAGGACAAGTGGGGACTGTCGTGGCAGATCACTCCTGCCGCCCTGACGGACGGCATGAGTGATCCGGATCCGGCCACACGCAAGCGGGTGTTCGCCGCGATGATGGCGATGAAGAAGATCGACATCGCGGCGATCGAAGCAGCGCGCAGGGGTTGAGGAAAGACCTCCCATCCACCAGGCCGTGCCGGGAGCGACAGCCCCTGCTTTGGCTCCGCACCCGGCGCTTGGGGATGGCCCCGCACTGCCAGTCAGGGCTGTTGATCAGAACTCGTAGCCGCTGAGGGTCACGTTCGCGCTCACGGTGGAGCCGTATGCGCCAATCTTCTCCCCTGCTTCGAACCGGATTCCCCTGCGCACCGGTATCACCCTCGAGCCCCTGCGGACCCTGCGCACCGATGTCTCCCTTGGGGCCCGGGGGCCCCCACCGCGCCCGCAGCTCCAGTGGCTCCAGCGGGTCCCTGGGCACCGGCCGCTCCGGCAGGACCGGCAGGCCCCGTGTCACCAACGGAAAGCTGCCTTTATTCTGGAATTGCCTGCATTCCGGGGTACACACCGACCCGGCCCGCTCCTCCCACGCCGCGGCGAGGCGCATGGCTCCGCGAGAAAGAATGCAAAAGAACTCCCCGGGGCTCTTCCCTGGAGGAACGGCGGCCCGCACCACCGCGACCCGCTTCCACCAGGAGCCTTCATGTTCCGGATTTCGTCCGTGTGCCTCTGCCTGTTCGCCTCGCTCGCCATCGCCGACGAGTCCTCTTCGAAGCCCGCCAGGCTCACCGTGGCCCAGAAGAACGGCTGGGCCGTCTACGACGCGGAGCTGAAGAAGAAGGAGGACGCGGTCAACAAGGCCTGCGGGTCGGCCGTGAAGAGCAGCTACGAGAAGGCGAGCTACCCCGCCTTCGACCCGATGAAGGACCGGACCCAGAGCGCATGCCAGTCCGCCGTGGGCACCCTGGTCGAGGTCTGCGGCACCGCGGATGGCAAGGCGGCGGTGAAGGAGTCGGTCACCAAGACGGTCTGCCGGCTGTCGACGGACGGAACCAAGGTCTCGCTCGACGGGGGCGTGCTGACCATCCACATCGACCCGGTGAAGAGATCCATCTCGGGCAAGAATCCCGAGAACTACAGCTACAGCTGGAAGAGCGCCCTCGAAGAGGTGCTGTAGCCACGGCGAGCACCAGGGCCGCTGGAGGGTAACGAGCGGGCTGGAGGCTTTCCGTGTCCACGCGCAAAGACAAGCAGAGCGTCCTGCCGGTGAACTGCCCCGCTGGATACCCACCGCACCACACCGGCTACAGCTGCGTCACCTCGCTCTCCTGCGTCACGGGTATCTGGGAAGAGCAGTACTACTGCATCAATCCTTCCACGTCTCACATCGTGAACGCGGGCACGACGGGCCGCACCAAGGGCTGCTGCCCCGAGTCCTGAGAACGGAGCGGACGGCCTGACTCCCAGGCACATCCCGGGGGCGGGCCCTCTCCGCCCGCGCCCGGCGTCCGGAGGGCCTCACCCGGGCCGAACAGCCCACTCCAGGGGGAAGCGCACGCCGCTCGTGCCAGGACCGGGCCTCTACCGACGCGCCTGGGTGCGGGCAATGAGCGCCCCCATCGGCACACCTGCCTGCTCGAATCGGATCGCGGCGCGCTCCAGCGCCTCGGCCAACGACGCGACCACCTCGTGTTGATCCGCGGAGGGACGGACGAAGCTGGTGACGGCCCGCGCGAGGCTCGCGGTGGTCGAGTTGATCACCACGAAGAAGCCCTTGCAGTACTCGCGAGCCAGGTCGGCGATCTCGGCTTGATGATCCGCCAGCATCATTCGCTGCGAATGTGTCAGCGGACGGGACCGGGAGAAATCGATCACCAGGACGTAGGGCTCACGCCTCTTGATGAGCCTGGAAAGGCTCTGAAGAATGCTCTCCATCTCCTTGTCCGTCGTGGTGTCGCTGCGCTGGACGATGGCCAGGGGCCAGAGTGATTCATCGAGGGTGTACATAGAGGAGATGTCTCAACCGGCGGAGCCCGGGCCATGTATCCGGGAACGCGGTATCCGGTGAAACATACAACACCCGTGCACCGGCGTGACGGACGGCTGAGAACGGAACTCCCGGGTGCGATGGCCTTACTCGCTTCCTCTCCTCGTGAGACACGCAGTCCGCGAAGGTGCGCCTCGCGGTTGAAATCGGGCGAGCATCCAGGCGTGCCCCAGGGGGGCCGTACTCCGTCGGGAGCGCGATACCACGATGCACGCGCGGAGCTGCTTCAGCCCGCCCAGTCTTCCGGTTCCAGGAAGGTGAGCGTCGAGATGCCGGCGGCTTCGATCGCGTCCTTCACCGAGGCATGCACGACGATCGCATTCACCGACTCGGCCAACCTGAACATCAACGCGCCTCGCGTCTTGTCCAGGTCGACCGCCAGCGAGTCGATGTCGGCGGAGCCCGTTCGCTCCTTCCCCCCTGCCGCGAACCGGGTCTTGCCCGCGTCGGCCGCCGCCACCTTGCCGACGAGGTTGAAGGCGACGAAGTCCCTGTACACCGTGCCGTCCTCGGGGTCGGTCAGCTCCACGGCATAGGTATCGAGGTTGTCCACGCCGGCCCGCAGCAGGACTTCGTGCAGGCGCTTGGACATCACCGTGATCGGCGTGAGCCACAGCTCGCCGAGCACCCACCCTTCCTCGTCGGTGCCTCGCAGCTTGAGGGGAATCGGCGCTGGCGGCTGCTTGTCGAAACGCACGCCTGTCATCCAGCTGCGCAGCGGGTGGTCACGCGTATACGCCAGCCGGGCGCGGTAGCCGACGTCGGGGTCTTCCGCTCCCAACACGTAGTAGGACTCAGGCATTCGGACTCGCTCCTGGGGGGCCTCCGCGCCAGCTCCCGCGGCTACCGCCGAGGTGTTACTCAGTTGCACCCCTGGCCCGACAGCCAGTTCACGCCACGGGTCCGCTCGTTCGTGCCGTTCGACCCGCCGCCGTCCACGTTCAAGAAAGACATGGACACGGCGCTCCCCGTGGACTGGTTGGTGATCTCCATCGTCATGTTATTGGGGACGAGCGCGGTGGAGTTCGGATAGTTCGCACCGATGGCGTAGCGCAATCGGCCGATCGGCAGGCTCCCACATTTGGCCATCTTGTTTTCGAGCTGCACCCAGTTGCCACGGTTGAAGTTGGCATCCTGCGGCACAAGGTTCGCCCGCCCTCCCCAGCCCCCAAGCTGTGAGCCGATGAGGTGTCCTCCGTCGTAGTCGTTGCTGGGGTTTTCCGCGTCCCCCCACTGGCCCACGCTCGTCTGACAGGAGTCGATGCGCGGCGCGGTGGCGATCCGGGGCAGATCCTTGTACGCCCGGTTCGGACGGCCCACGCTGTCGATGAAGTAGTACTCGCCGTCGAAGCTGTGCCACTTGCTCCGGTCACCCGACGGGAAGAGCTTCGGGCAGTCGCTGATCAAGGCCGCGGTGACGTTCCCATGGGTGACGTACCCGACGCCGTAGGGCGTCAGCGCCTCCCGGATCTCCTCCTCCGTATGGCTCTCGAAGAAGTCCATCAGGCCGCTCGGGCCACCGAAGTCCTGCTCGAGCTGACGGGTGACGTCTTCTCCGCCCAGGTCCGTGACTCCGCAGCCGCCGAGCAACAGACCCAACACCACCGCGACAGAAAGCTTGTTCAGGGTGTGCATTCTTCAGGCTCCTTTTCGCGGCCTTGAATACCAAGAAGCCGAGAAAATGACGAGAAGAAGGCGATATGCGCCTTGCGAGGATTCTGTAACAAGCCTGCTACAGCATGTTTCAGCCACGGTTCCCCCCTGCTCCGGGCAGCGCTCCACGGAGACCGGCGAAAGGCGGAGTGTGTCGATTCAGCGCCTGCCGTCTCGGCTCAGGCGCCAGGCGCGCCACCCCGCGTTCCGGGCGGGGGCGCATCAGGCGGCTTCGTGGCCGCCGAGCGAGGTGTCCCAGAAGTTCGCCTCGACCTTGTGGCCGTCCGGATCCCTCACGAAACACCCGTAGTAGGGCGGGCCATACAGGGGGCGTGGGCCGGGGGCGCCGTCATCCGTGGCTCCCGCCTTGAGGGCCGCCTGATGGAAGGCATCCACGGCCTGCTTCGACGTGGCGAGGAAGCAGAAGTGCGTGCCATTGCCCACGGTCGCGGGGTTCCCGTCGATGGGCGCCTGGACCCAGAACTCCGGGAACTGGCGGCCGTAGGCCACCGCGTTCGGGAACTCCAACACCCGCCGGCAGCACAGGGGCGTGAGGACCGCGTCGTAGAAGGCCACGGCGCGCGCGAAGTCATTCGTGCCGATGGAGACGTGGGACAGGATGCTTGGGTTTTCGTCGCTCATGGCCGCGGCGATAGCACGATTCAAGGCGCCGTTCGCTCAACGCAAGTCACCGGCCGAAGGCGGAAATCCCCTGGCCGAGCCCAGCGAAGAAGCGCCTGGGCTCGCCATGTCGCGGTCGATGCGAGGGCTCAGCTCTTGCCGCCGCCGCCGTCCTTGAGGTTCAGCAGCTGGACGGCGCCGCTGAGGGCGTCGCGGTCCTTGAGGAACTCCGCCTGCTGCTGGAGTTGTTTGTACTGGCTCGTGGTGACCTTGGGCAGGTCGCCGTCGATGCGCTGCTGGAAGATGGGCTCCGTGGGGCGGTCCTTGTGGATGAAGGTCTGGTCCACGGACTCGGCGCGGTGGGTGCCTGGACGGACGTTGAAGCGCGTGTCCACGAGGATGTCCGGGTTGCCGGAGATGGCCTTGTCGGCGGGAATCATGGCCGTGTTGGCACCGTGGGAGGCCGAGGCCAGGTTCTGCGCCGACTGCGTCTTCTTGCCGCCTTCGCCGTGGCCCATGCCGTGGAGGATCTCGTAGGGAGTGTCCTTGTCGGCGGTGCCAAGCTTCTCCTGGTACTTCGTGGAGCTGGGCTCGCCTCCGGTCATGGTCCGGAAGACCTGGGTGTGCTCACCCTTGTCGCGGTCCGGCACCGCGGTGAGGACCGGCTGGGGCCCGAGTCCACGACGCTCCATGGATCCTTCGAAGAAGAGGCCCTTCTTGTCGTGCGCCTGACTGCTGACGTGGGCCAGCAGGTTGAGCCCGTCTTCCGGGCTGTCCTTCGTGGTGCGCAGGGACGACATGTCGCCGGTGCGGGCAGAGTGGGTGTCCTGCAGGCCCACCGCGTTCTGCTGCTTGTACAACTCGGCGGCCGAGGGGCGCTCTCCGCCCGTGGTCGCGGCCCGCTTGGGCCGCCTCGGCCCGTCCGTGTCGAACGCATCCGCATCCGGCCGGGGGCGCTTCAGCGTCGAGGTGGAAGCAGAGGCCTGCGTTTGGGGCGGAGGCGACGGGCTGCGCAACGGGGCCGGGGTAGGCGTTGGCGTCACACTGCCCCTGGAGCCACTGGGACTGGGACTCCGGCTGGGGCTGGGGCTGGAGAAAGAGGTCGACCGCAGCTTGGGCATGAGGGACTCCGGCGAGGCAGGCGGGGGAAGCGTCTTGCGGACTGTGGCTGTCGCGGCCAATGCAATGCAAGCCCATTGCGCCCCTTTGCGCTGACCCATGACAAAACATTGGATCGCAATGGGTTCCAGACGTCATGAGCCCACGGACAATCCCCTACCCGTGCCCTCGCCACGTTCGCTTTCCGACAGAGGCCGCCCCAACTCCTTTCACCGTCAAGAAAATGACAGACACCATGCCCTGGCGTCTGACTTCAGCTTGGACGGCTCAAACGAAGTGGCTGACCAACCCCTCGTTGAGATAGACGAAGAAATTGAACAGGAAGAGCCCCAGGTAGAGATCAATCGTTACCTGGCGGCCCCACTTCAACGCGAGAACAGTCTTTACGGACTTCCCAAACGACTCTGTCCGGCTTGCATGGACTGTGTACCCGGCGAACAGGATCAGCATCAGAAGCGCAAGCCAACGAATCGTCTCCATGGATGTTATCTACTTCAAGCACTCACGGGTGACCAGACGCCGGGCCTGCTCGGGACGCACCTCCGACCGCAGGCCCATTCGCTGTGCGTCGGAGAAGTCTACATCGCCTCGCCACCGAGATGGAGGCATGACACTCCCTCAGGGCCGGTCACCGGCTCAGGGGTTGGCATTGATGTAGGCCATTCCTCCAGAAGCCAGGGGACATGCCATTCCCTGCCAGACTGAAAGGGACGCGCGGCGGGCCAGGAACACTGGCTGCCGCCGCACGTCCTGGCCGTCAGGGGGCAGGCGCCGCGGACGCGTTCACGAACACGTCGTGGAAGTACGCGTTCGCATACCCCAGGGGCGCGGGGGTGCCGCTCGCGCAGGTGGGCAGGTCGTGGGTCACCACCAGGGCCTTGCCCGGGTTGCCGGGCGCATGGGTGTCCGTCACGGTGTAGGCCCCGTACACCTCGGGTTGCGTGTCGCGCTGGAACACGAAGCGGTGATTCGCCACGTCCCACTGGAGCCGCAGCGCCGCCTGCTCGCCCTGATGGACCAGGCCCAGGTCCGCCGTGAAGAGCTGCGCGCGCGTCGAGCACGCGGCGTCCGTGCACCGCTCGATGACCGCCTCCACCCGCAGCGCCTGGGAGCCCACGGGGTCCGTGGACCGCGAGACGGTGCGGATGGAAGCGGTGACGTCGTCCTGCAGGCTCCTTCCCACCGCGCCCCGGGTATTGAAGAAGTGGCCCGTGAGCTCGGCGGTGCTCTGGGCCGCCGGAGTTCCCGCCGGGGCCGTGCACCCCGTGCTCTTCGCGTTGTTCAGGCGCACCTTCGCCGCGATGGCCGTCACCCCCCCGGACTGGGAGAAGCGCAGGCCGTAGCGGCCCGCCCCCGTGTCCGAACGGCTCATCAACCGCAGGCGGGTGAAGGCCAGCTCCCGGAGGGAGTCCAGCCGGGTTCCGGTCTGCTCATCCACCCACCGGGCCGGGTCGATGCCGCGGACCTTGGTCGCGCGTGGAGGGTTGGACTGCATCGGGTTGAAGTTGTCGTAGGGCACCATCGGTTCGACCGCTTGGGCCGTGCCCCCCAGCACCAGTGCAAGCACCGCGCACTTCAGGTTCATCGTGCTCATGGCGATTCCATTTCCTTCACGTTGAAGTAGTGCCGCACGCGGGCGATGTCGTCCGCGCCCGTGCCCTGTCCCTGGGTCTCCACGGTGATGCCGTTCTCGTAGCCGTCCATGAAGCTCCCCAGGAGCTCGACCCCGGCGGTCCAGTCGACAGCCGTCAGCTCCCCCTTCACCCGGCGGAGCAGGCCGCTGTTCGCGAAGAAGGTGAAGTGAGCGTCCTTGTCGTCCGCCTCCAGGATGGCGCTGCTCTCAGGGGAGGTGTCGTAGTGGTCGTTCGGGCCGGAGTCCGACTCCCAGATGGCCGACGTCATGTTCACCGCCCCCGAGAACCCGGCCGCCAGGTCCGGGAACGGGAAGAGGTTGTCGGGGCCCGTGTGCACGAGCCAGTTCGGGTAGATGGTCTGGTCCTCGATGATGTTCAGGAAGGTGTTCACCTGCGTGGTGCCATTGGCGGTCATCAGCACGCGCGGCGAGAACCAGTCCGCGCAGCAGCCGCTCGCGGTCTCCAGGTCGGTGACCTGCTTCACGGCGTATTCGATCCGGTGCTTCTTCATCGGGTTGTACTTCACGACGTCCTTCACCCGCGCCAACTGCACGGTGACATCCACCATGGCGTGATCCGACAGGCATTGCTGGATGAGGTTTCCCTCGGAGTCCTCGCTGCCGGAGTTGGGATCGAAGTGCGGATTGACGCTCGCCGTGGAGCCGTTGAGCAACGCGAACGCGGGGAAGTCCAGGGTGTCCTGCGCCGGGAACACCAGGACGTAGTCGAGGCGCTTCTTGGCATCCAGCTCGTTCACCACGTTGTCGGTGCAGACGCTGGACAGCCACGTTCCGCCCGCCATCGAGTTCGGACCGGAGACCACCCGGGCCAGGTCCCGCGTCCTGGAGAACTGGGTGTTGGCCTTGTCGAACTCGCTCAGGGTGCTGATGTCCAGGAGGCCGGGGCCCACCATGTCGGCGTACTGGTTGAAGGCGACGTTGGTCTGCACGCCCTTGGGCCCCACGGTGTTCAGGTCCCCCAGCAGGAAGGCGGGGCGGTCCAGGCCGCTCGACCAGGTGCCCTGGGGAAAGGCGTCATGGACGTCAAAGCCAAAGACGGTGTCGGTCAGGGGGCCGCCCTGGCGCACCTGCTGGACGTAGGCCTTGATGTTGGAGAACTGGTTCTCGCGCGCGGTGGTGTCGGGCCCCGCCGTGTTTTCGCCCGCGTTGACGTGGGTGCAGAACACGTCGACGAACTCGGCGTAGTCGGTCCCCGCGGCGAGCGTGGGGGTGTCGTGCTCGTCGACGAAGACAGGGGCGGTCGCGGCGGGCGTGGCGATGCGCGCCCAGAGCACGCCCTTGGCCTGGGCGCAGTCGGCCTCCGTGCACATGCCGAAGGGGAAGTGGTGCACCCCACCCTCGAGGATCTGCCGCGAGGACAGCAACACCAGCCCCGTGCTGAACAGGGACGGCTGGAGGATGTTGTCATTCAGCTCGGTGACGGCCTGCATGGGCGGCAGCTGCGCGCCCGCGCGCAGCGCGTTGACCTTCTCGATGAGTTCGCCGCGCTCATGGGCCATCCAGATCTCGGAGATGCAGGCGACCTCCTTGCGGAAGATCCGCTGGGCGACGGTATCGATTTCACCCGAGCCGCCATCGTCGACCCAGGCGGTCACGTCGGGCATCTGCCCCACGTTCCACATGGTGAAGCTGAGCGGAATCGGGGTCGGGCTCCGGAACTCGAGCGTTTCCCAGTTGCCCGTCAGGGTGCCGCCGGACGACAGGCCCGCGCGGTTGGGGAACCGGCCGCCCCCCACCGTCTGCGCGGAGGTCGTCGGGATGGGCGTGTGCTCGATGCCGAGTCCCAGCTTGCGCACCGTGGCCAGGAGCGGCTCGCTCGCGCCTCCGGCGGGGAGGCCCGGCGCCAGCTTGATCTCGAACTCGATGTGGACGTGGGCCGGGTCCGAAGCCGGGCTCGTCACCATCACGGAGGTGGCCCAGGCCTCGGTGGGAACCGCGAGCGCGCTCCAGCCATTCGTGCCGCTGAGGTTGCCCTTGCTCTGGGCGAGCTCCGTGTAGCCCTTGACGGTGGAGTAGCTCAACGTGATGCGCCGGTCCTCGTCACGAGGCAGGTACGCGCCGGAAGCCAGCTGGATGGTTTCGTCGCGCTTCGCATCCAGCCAGACGTTGACGGTGCCCTCCAGGCCCACGAAGTTCCCGCTGGCATTCTTGGGCTTGGGCAGGCGCATGCCAATGAACAGGGATTGCGTGTGGCAGGGATTCTGGGGCTTCCCCACGTTGCACTCATCCGCGGTGTAGCTGGCGTTGTCGGAGACGTAGAGGAACAGGTCTCCGTTGGGACCTCCGTTCACGTAGTCCTGCAGCGGGAACTTCTTGCCGTCGGCGTACTCCAGCGGGGAAACCACGCCGTCCGCCGTGGGCTGGGTGCACGGAGTGCCGGGGCTGCATTGGATCAGCGCGTCCTGGGGAAGAAGTTTCGTGATGTGAGGCGCCGCCAGGGCCCCCGTGGGGATGAGGCTGGCGAGGGCCAACAAGAGTGGAACGCGTTGCATGGTGCCTCCGAGAGGAGCACCCGCAGTGCACCGCGCGTGCCGGGGGGCGCTCCCCGAGAGGCAGCGAAGAGGACGGCAAGGATTGCCGTGGTCGTGCAGGACTTGCCTGCTGGCCTTGCTCTCCGCGCAGGCGCGCCAGAGTGTGCACGCCGGGAGCGGGCCCTGGCACCCATGTTGCTGTGGGGAGGGCTTGTTCCCCCATCCAAGGACCCCAGTACCCATGATGAAGCTTCGCACCCTGCTGCTGTTGTTGCCCGGTCTCCTGTGGGGACAGCTCGCGCTCGCCCAGGCACCGGATGTCACGACCTATTACGAACCCATGGAGGGGGGCGCCATCCGCTACCTCACCATGGCATCCCCTTCCCTCGGCTCGAACCCCAGCCACCAGGTGTCGCTCGCGCTGGCGTTGCGCAACAACGAGGCGACGTCCGTGACGTTGACGCAGGTCCTGATCGACTTTCCCGGCACGACGGTGCTGACGGGCATGTCCACCAACCTCGTCGTGCCCGCGAACGCGGTCCGCAACTGGTCGTTCAGCGCCGCCCAGAACATCATCCTGCCGAACCCGGCGCCGGCCAGCATCCGCATGCGGCTCTTCTTCACGGGCTTTGCGAGCCCGGTGATGGAGACGTTCACGCTCGCCGCCTATCAGGCGCCCACGCCGTCCGGCAGCGCCCGCTTCTGGGGCCGTGTGGGCGACCTGCGCCCCCACGAATACTGGCAGGGCATGGGCGCGGTGCACGGCGCGAGCGTCCAGGGCTGCCAGCTCTTCGCCCATGACGTGGGTGTCTATGGTTGGACGGGCTCCGGCTGGTCCGACCTGCTTCCGGGCACCGACGGTTCGCAGAACGAGCACTACCGGCAGTGGGGCAAGCCCATCTATGCCGCCACCGCGGGCACGGTGAAGGACTTCGTCAACACCGACGCCACCAACTTCCCGGTGGGCTCCGTCAACCCGGCGTCGCACGGCGGCGGCAACAGCTTCACCATCGACAACGGCACGTATCTGGTCGGGTACGCCCACATGCAGGCCGGCTCGCTCAACCCCAGCCTGCTGACCATTGGCGCGGTGGTCCACGAGGGCGACTTCCTGGGCCTCCTGGGCAACTCGGGCAGCTCCTCGAAGCCGCACCTCCACATCGGAGCGATCAAGTCGGACGCGTCGCCGACGCTGTGGTCCCCCCAGTGCGGAGGCCCGCTGCGCCCCCTGCCGCTCAACAGCGCGTACGCCATTGACCAGGCGGTGCTGACCCCCTGGTTCGGGATGGAGCAGCTCGCGCCCTGGTCCCCGATGAACGGCGTGGGCATCCCCAGCGGAGCGGCGCCCAATAGCATCAATTCCCTCCTCTGGCCCTCGGCGAGCCCGCCGGTGGTGCTGAACAACTCCGTGGTCAACGACTTCGCGATTGGCTCCAATGGCCAGCTGTGGACCGTGGGCAGCACGGGAACGGTCCTCACCACGCATGACCGCCTGAGTGTCCCCTTCAACACCGGCGTCTACCTGGACGTGAGCCCGGGCGGCACCGCGAAGGCCATCGCCGTCACCGCCACGATTCCGTATGTGATTGGGATGAACGACTTCGTCTACCGGGGCACCAGCGCGGGGTGGGTCCAGACGTCGCAATCGGCCAAGCGCATCACGGTGGATGAATCCACCGGCAAGGCCTGGGTGATTGGCCTGGACGACAAGGTCTACTCCTTCAACCCCGCCACCCTCGTGTGGAGCGCGCAGACCCCGACCTCCGCGACGGGCAAGGACATCGCGGTCGCGCAGGGCATCCCCTACATCCTCGGCATGGATGACCGCGTCTGGAAGCACAACGGCACCTCCTTCGTGCAGCTGCCCGCCACCACGACGCTCAAGCGGCTGGCGGTGGACGCCACCACCGGCAAGCTGTGGGGCATCGGGGCCAATGACGGCCTCTGGTCCTCGACGAGCGGCAGCACCTGGTCCGAGCACCCCGGCGGCATCCGCGCTTTTGACCTCACCGTGTTCCAGGGCATCCCGTACGTGCGCGGCCTGGACAACGGCGTCTGGAAGAAGGAGGACTTCGGCTCCTCCCGCGTCAACGTCGTCCAGCCCTGAGCGTACCGGGGACACCGGGACGGCCATGCGTGGACGGGCCCAACAGGCGGCACCGTCCAGGCGCGGTTCGGCGGAGCGGACGCGGATTTAACTCGGCTTAATTCGTCCTCCGCGGCGCTCCGCGCGACAACCCCTCTGACTGTCTCAGAGGGGGAAGTACACATGTCGTGGCCGATCCGGGGCTTTCAGCCCGTCATCAACACCGTGAAGCCGTCGAGCAGCGGCGCCGTCAGCGCACCGCAGCAGGCGCCCGCCGGTCCTCCGCGGCCGGCGGGCGGCACGTCTCCCTGGGGAAGCGCGTCCACCGACAGCTTCGGCGGGAGCACACCGGGGACCTCGAAGCGCAACCCGCTGAACGTGCCGGATGCACCGCCCTCCCCCACCGTCACGCCGATGTTCTCGAAGCCGACCACTTCCACGGGGGGCAGCGCCAGTGTCTCGGGGATGCTGGGCCCCAATGGCATCTCCGGGACCGCGAGCCTCGAGGCGGAGGTGAAGCTGGAGACCGGCATCTTCTCCATGAAGGTGGCCGGGTACACCGAGCTGGGGGCGAGCTTCAGCCGGGACGCGGCGATGACGACCTTCAGCGTCGACGCCGAGGTCGGCGTGAAGGGAGAAATCCAGGCGGACACGGCGCAGGTCACCGTCACCGGCACCGCCCAGGCGGGCGTGCGTGGCAGCTACCAGGTGACACTGCCGACCGCGGCCGCGGCGGGCATCACCTCGCCCGCGCAGGCCGCCGAGCAGCTCAACCCGTCCCTGCCCCAGAACCTGCCGGTGGGCGCCACCGTGACGCTCACCGGAGAGGCCTTCATGGGCACCGGGATGGAGGTGGCGTTCAAGAACATCGCCGGCATCTTCGGCGCCATCGGGGGGATGAGCACCGAGCGGGCCAGCGGCATGTCCCTCGCCGTCACCCGGCTGGATGACAAGACCGTCCGGGTCACCGTCGGACCCACGGAGGCGGTGTCGCGCACCCTGGAGGGAAAGCTGGGGGTGTTCGGGATCGCGTTCGGAGCGACGGACACGCGGCGCGTGGAGGGGCAGTTGAGCTCGCGGCAGGTGGACTTCGACATCTCCACCCCGGCGGGACAGGCGGCCTACAACCGCTTCCTCGCCACGGGCGAGCTGCCGAAGAACGACCCGGCGAGCGGGACGTCGAACGCGGCGACGGTGGATATTGCTTCCGACACGCTCACGCGGGAGGTCACCTTTGGCATCGACCTGGGCGCGGCCGTGCTCGACAGCAACGTGACCGTCGCCACGACCTACGACGCCGGCGGCCCGACGGAGTTCCAGTACACGGGCACCAAGGGGCCCGTCAGCTTCTCAGTCAGTGGTGAGTGGAAGGACCCCGAGGACCCGTCCACGTACACCTATGCGGGCACGCTGCCGGACCTGGCCTCCGGGACCGCGGACGGGCTCCGGGACCTCTACCCGAACACGACGGGAAGTGGCACCACGGCGTCCGTGTCCTTCACCTACGCGGAGGCACAGCAGGTCCAGCAGCTCGCCAAGGACTGGCTGACGGCCATCGAGCAGGGCCGCCCCGGGTACGCGGGCAACACGCCGGAGCCCTGGGTGATGGATGTCGCCAATGCGGCGACCCCTGAAGAGGCCATGGCCCTGCTGCTGACGCCGGAGACGAACAACGTCACCGACGTGGTGGCGAACCGCGTGTCCGCGCTCGGCGTCTTCCAGCTCAACAACGGCGGAGGCCAGATGCCGGGGTCGCTCACCCTTTCGGAGGGCTGACCTCGCGGGCATCGAGGAACTCCGCGCCCCACAGAGGAGGGGCAGTTCGACGTTGGAGCGGCTGCTCGGCGTCGCTTGCCGCTTTCAGCGCAGCGCGAACCGCTTCCGATAGGCGTCCGGAGTCAGGCCGGTGCGGGCCTTGAAGCGGCGGCGGAACGAGGTGGTGTCCGCGTAGCCGATGGCCTGGGCGATGTCCTCCACGGTGCGCGGCGTGGTTTCCAGGAGGCGCCGGGCGGCCTCGACGCGCAGGCGCTGGACGTAATCCAGGGGCGTGTCGCCGGTGGCCTTGCGGAAGCGGCGCAGCAGCGTGCGTTCGCCCAGGCTCGCGGCCACGGCCGCGCCCGTCAGGGTCACCGGGCCGCAGAGGTGGGCCTCCAGCCACTCCTGGGCGCGCAGCACGGCGGTGTCGCCGTGGTCGCGAGGCGCGGCGTGTACCGCATAGGGCGCCTGGAACCGGCGGCCGGGCTCCACCAGGAGCATCTTGGCGCAGAGCGCGGCCAGCTCCGGTGAGACCTGCTTCGCGACCAGATGCAGGCAGAGGTCCAGGTAGGCGGTGATGCCTCCCGTGGTGAGCACGTCGCCGTTGTCCACCAGGAGCAGCTCCGGCTTGAGCGCCACGCGCGGATAGCGGGCCGCGAAGTCCTGGGCCAGTCCCCAGTGGGTGGTGGCCTCCCGTCCCTCCAGGAGGCCCGTCTCGGCGAGCAGGAAGGCACCCGCGCACACCGCCGCCAGCTTCGCGCCTCGCGTGTGCTGTCCCGTCAGCCAGTCCGTGAGGGAGTGCTCGGCCACGCTTCGCGCCACGTTGCCCACGAGCGCGGGGATGAGGACGACGTCGAAGCGTTCCGTGGAGTCCGGCACCCTCGCGGAGCCCAGCGCCAGGCCGTGGAAGCTGCGCGCGGTCCCTGGACGGGGCGCGATGAGCTCCGCCGCGAAGGGTTCCCCACGGCCCTGGTCGCGGCTCAGGAGGTTGGCCATGGCGAACACATCCAGCGGGCCCATCACGCTGGACGCCACGCAGCCCTCCAGTGCCAGCACCGCGATGCGGATCGACGAGGACGCGACAGGCATGACCGCTTGTCGGTTTCCGACCTGGATTTGTCAATCCGGGCACTCCCGCCAGGGGGCGGGCCCGGCTATTCGGATCGGCGACGCATCACGCCCCGTGTGAAGGAGGACGTCCGTGGAGAAGACCCTGGAAGACACCGCCCTGCTGCTCATCGACATCCAGAATGACTATTTCCCCGGAGGACGCTTCGAGCTGGACGGCGCCGACGCCGCGGCGGCCCAGGCCCGTGCGGCCCTGGACTTCTTCCGGGAGCGCGGCCTGCCCGTCATCCACGTGCGCCACGAGTCGCCGCAGCCGGGGGCCCCCTTCTTCCTGCCGGGGACCCCGGGCGCGGAGCTTCATCCCCGCGTCATGCCCCAGCCGGGGGAGGCGGTGGTGCTCAAGCACTTCCCCAACAGCTTCCGGCAGACGGACCTCCAGGAGCGCCTGCGGGCCCTGGGGGTGAAGCACCTGGTGGTCGCGGGGATGATGACCCTCATGTGCGTGGATGCCACGGTGCGCGCGGCGGGGGACCTGGGCTACCCGGTCACCGTGCTCCCGGACGCCTGCGCGGCCCGGAGCCTGGAGTTCAACGGGCAGGCCGTACCCGCGCCCCAGGTTCATGCCGCGTTCCTGGCGGCATTGGGCATGGGCTACGCCCAGCTCGTGCCGACCGCTGCCTTCCTGGCCCAGCACGGACGCTGACCTGACGGCGCAGGGAGGCCTCCCGGTCCGCGGTCTCAACCCGGGAAGGGATTCGCCTGGGACCTCCGGCTGGCGCCGCCGCGCGCCACCCGCAGCCAGACCAGCGAGACCATCAGCCACGACGCCGTGAGCGCGCTCCACGTCTGGGGCGCGCCTGCCCATACCAGCCACAGCGTCACCGCCACGCCCATGGCGAGCACCCGCGCGAGCTCCAGCGCCTCGCTCCACTTCTTCGACTCCAGCATCCCGCTCCAGGCGGTCGCCATCGCCCAGAGCAGCAGGCTCAACGCGACCTTCTGCCAGCCCGACAGCGGTGAGGCATGGTGACTCACCAGGAGCATGAACGGCATCGACGCGAACAACTGGAAGACGAGGTAGCCACGGACGCCGGACAGCTCCCGTGAGTGGTACTTCACCTCCACGCCCTCCTGCTTCCAGTACCCCAACGCGCGCGGCGGAAGGTCCGCGGGCCGCCAGCCCGTGGGCATCACCCAGAGGCGCAGCCGGTCCCACAGGCTCTTCGTGGCGATGGCGTCCGCGAAGAGCCGGGCCCACGCCTGGAAGTTGATGGCCGTCGGGTCCCAGGTGTTCGCCGGCGTGGTCAGGCCGTAGGAGCACGGCTCGGTCTCCTCCTCGTAGGTGCCGAACATCCGGTCCCAGATGATGAGGAAGCCCGCGTAGTTCTTGTCGATGTACGCGTCGTTGCGCGCGTGGTGCACGCGGTGGTGCGACGGCGTGTTCAGCCACGACTCCACCCACCTGGGGAGCTTGGGGATGACGCGCGTGTGGGGGATGAACTGGAGCACCAGGTGGAAGGCCACCATCGCCAGCACCGCCTCCGGCGGGAAGCCCACCAGCACCAGCGGCCAGTAGAAGAGGAACGAGAAGAGGCGCTGCGTCACGCTCGCGCGCAAGGCCACCGCGTAGTTGAGCTCCTCGGTGGAGTGGTGCGGCGAGTGGGCCGCCCAGCCGATGTTGGTGCGGTGCCCGAAGCGGTGGAACCAGTAGAAGAGGAAGTCGACGCCCAGGAAGAGCGCCACCAGCGACAGCGGTGACGAAGCGTCCAGCCGCCATGGCGCGTACTGGCCCAGTTGCGTGAAGAGCGGGAGCACCAGCAGGGCCACCGCGACGTTGACGCACTGGTTCAGCACCGCCGTGCCCATGCTCGCGATGGAGTCCTGGAAGCTGTAGTAGCCGTTGCGCCGCGCCACGCACCAGGCGAACTCCGCCAGGGCCAGGGCGATGACGAAGGGCGTGGCCACGGCATAGACGTTCAGGGACATGCCGCCGGTATATGTTTCCTGGAGCCGCCTCCGCCTTAACCCAGGTCAAGCCCAGGTCCCCGCGACGTGAGATTCCCGAAGCTCTTCGAGCGCCTCGCCACCCTGGCCCCGATTCCTCCCGAGGAGTGGGCGAAGGCCGAAGCCGTGGCGAAGGAGCAGTCGCTCGCGAAGCGGGAGCTCTTCCTGCGTCCGGGGGACGCGGCGGACCGGTTCGCCGTGGTGCTTCAGGGTGTCTTCCGGGGCGTGCGCGTGTCGCCACGCGGGGGCGAATCCATCAAGGCCTTCCGCGCCGAGGGAGAGCTGATTGGCGCCTATGCGGAGATGTTGCAGCGGCTGCCGTCGATGACCGCGATTGAAGCGCTAGAGCCCAGCCACGTGCTGGTGTTCCAGACGCGGGACTTCCAGCAACTGGAGCAGGGCCACGTGTGCTGGGAGCGGCTGGCGCGCCGGGTGGCGGAGCAGCACTTCATCCTCAAGGAGCGCCGGGAGCAGGAGTTCCTGGAGCTGTCCGCGGAGGAGCGCCTCGTGAAGTTCTGGGAGGAGCATCCCCACCTGAAGGGAAGGATTCCCCAGCGCGACGTGGCGGCCTACCTCGGCATCACCGAGGTGGCCCTGAGCCGCATCATGTCACGGCGCCGCAGGCGGGCGGAGTGACGGGGAGTTCTTGAGAGCGAACGGCGATCACGTCTTCGTGCGCGTCACGACTTCAGGAGGCCTCGGATGCGCATGAGGACCTGCCGGTCCGGGACGTCCCGGGTGAGCAGGTACTCCAGCAGCTCGCGCACCGCCGGCTCACGGTCTACGTACGGCGCCACCAGCGACACGAGCGCGTGGTAGTTCTCCGCCTTCACCCCGCCCGACAGCGTCAGGTCCCGCAGGTCCATCAGCATGCCCTCATCCAGCGGGCGCCGGCCCAGCGACTCCAGCGCGGAGGACTGCACGGGTACTGCCCCGTCCGAGGCCAGCGTCAGCAACACCTGGGTGGCCTCGGGCGTCGGAATCTTGCGGAGGGCCTTGGCGGAGGCCCGGCGCACCTCGGGGCTCTGCGCGGTCGCATGGCTGGCGATGAGGGGCACCTGGTCGGCGACGCCCGCATTGCCCAATCCCAGCAGCAGGTGCGCCTGCTCCTCCGGGGAGCTGGCCGCCCTCAGGTCCGAGGCCAGCCGGCCCACCGCGGCCTGAGCCTCCGGCGTCTGCTCCTGCCGGTAGAGCGCTCCCGCGGTGGCCCCCAGCGCGTAGGCACCGGCGATGTGCGCCGTGCCCTGTGTCTGCGCGTACGTCCGCTCCGCGAAGCGCACCGTGTCCACGGTGGGAGCGGCCACCAATGACAGGCGGCTGAGCAGCAACCCGTAACGGGAGTCCTCGCGCGCCGCCTTCGTGGAGAGCGCCCGCACGAGGGCCTCCTGCGCCCGGGGTGTGCCGGCGCCCGCCAGCAGGTCCAACACCAGCGCCCGGCCCTTGGGCTGAAGCGACGGGCGCTCGAAGAAGTCCACCAGCCGCGCGCAGAGCTCCGGCTGCTGCTCCAACAGGCCCGTGGCCTGGAGCAGGAAGTGGTTGTGGTCCGGCATGATGCCGCCATCGGCATGCGCTTCGAGCAGCGAGAAGAGCTGCTCCGCCGTGAGGCCATCCACCTGCTGCGCCAGCATCTGCGCACGCACCTTCGGGTCCACCACCAGCACGCCGGGCGCCAGCCGCTGGAGCGCGGACGCGTCCACCGGCGCCTCCACGACGAAGCGGCCGCTCGCCCCGCGCTTCAGGCTCACCCGGACCTCGGAGGACGCGGAAGGCGTGCCGTCCGCCCCCAGCCGCTCCACGGTCTCCGTGCCGGCGAGCCGCTCCAGCACGCCCTCCCGCGCCACGTCCGCCTCGAAGCGCGAGGCGAGCCGCACGGTGCCGCCCTGCCCCATGCCCCGCAGCTCCACGTACTCCGCGCGGCGCTTCAACAGCCGCACCGCCTCCGCGTCCTCCCCCAGCTTCTCGTACTCCGTGCGCGCGATGCCCCGCGCCGTCGTCTCCTGCTCGCTCCAGGAGGCCCCGTCGCGCAGCACCACCTGGAGCTCGCCCACCAGCGACTGCACCGTGTTCTTGAACAGCGCGGGGTCCTCCTCGCGGAAGGAGACCGCCTGGAGCGTCCCCTCCCCGCTCAGCTCCAGCAGCGCCTCCCGGCCGCCGAACACGGCCTCCACCGAGGCCGCGTCCGGGAGCAGCTCGTGCCCGAGCACCTTCAGGCTGTGCGTCTGGAGGCGCTCCAGCCGCAAGCCCACCCGCTGCGTGGCGCCCCGCGCGCCGTGGCCGCGCAGCACCAGGTCGCCCGCGAGGTGGATCTGTCCCGCCAGGGAGGATGCCGCCGCTCCCTGGCCGGAAAGCCGGACCCGGCTCTGGGCCTGGTAGTCCAGTTGATACGTCCAGTGCTGCCCCTCCGGAAAGCGGAAGCGGAGGGGCACCGTGTCGGGAGACGCCTCGGAGGGTGCCGCCTGTCCCAGGCCGACCCAGACGACCCCGAGGGTGAGCAGTGCCAGCAGGGCACCGCCAATGACCATCCTGCGCGTGTTCATGGGCGTCTCCAGCGGGTGGGGGCTACAACAGGTCCTGGATGGCGGCGAGCGGCGCGGTGACCGACTTGTCGAAGAGCTTCATGTCGTCGTGGATGCCATCCCAGCTGACCAGGGTCTCCTCGAACTCCTCCTCCAGGGGCCAGATGCCCACCTCCACGTAGGCGGAGATGCTTCCCGCCAGGAACGTGAACTTGAGGTCCGCGCGGCCCGCCAGCTTCAACCCCAGCTCGCCCCCGCTCTGGAACACCCCGGCCTCGGCCTGGAGCGGCACGGACGCGTGCACGAGCTGGAGGCGTCCCTTGATGCCGGCCTCGACGATGAAGAGGTCGACCCCCGCGTACAGCTCACCATCCACCCGGGCGTAGGGCTCCAGCCGGCCCGCCACCGACAGGCTCGTCACTTCGCACGGAGAAGCGGTGGTGACGTGATGCTGGCCGACCAGGCTGTAGTTGAGGCCCACCACGCCCGCAACCTTGGCCCCGAGCGTGACGGGCACCACCACGACGATGAACGTCGTGCTCACGTCCACCAGGGTGCCCTGCTTCTCCTTCGAGCCCGACACGAGGTTGAATTCGCCCTCCGTCAGGTTCTCGTGCACGTCCAGCAGGGAGACGGTGTTGTCGAGCACGTCCAGGTCGATGTCCGCCTTCTTGTTCGTCACCACGACATCGGCGGTGATGAGGTTCACGCTCTTGCTCAGGGCGCGGCCGGTCGCGGCGAAGTGCCCCCTGGCCTCTGGCGACAGGGAGCAGTCGCTCTGCAGCACGTTGTTGACCGCGGCGGACACGTTGTATTCGGCCGTGGCGCCGAAGGTCTCATCCCCCAGGTCATAGCTGTCACCCGACTCCCACTTCAGCCGGGGCTGTAAGGTGTGCGGGTCCAGGAGCGCGCCTACCGTCAACGACAAGGCCCGGAGGTACTCGTCCCGGCGGGGGAAGTACGTCTCCAGCCGGGACGGCTGGGTCGTGTAGTCCTGGGCGGGGTAGTTCACCGAGCCCTGGACCAGGGCCCGGCTCTTGAGCGAGGCGAAGTCGTCGTTGGTGTAGTCCGAGCACTTCTGGAAGGCCTGCTCGCGGGGCACCTGGTAGAGGTCCATCACGCGCTGGACGAAGCGCTTGGGAGACCAGTCACAGGGTGCGGGCGCGCTGCCACTCTGGAACGTGAGACAGCCGCGCGCCTGGGCCTGCACCAGCGCCGCGTCGATGGCGCCATCCAGCGAGGCCAGCGTGTAGAACATGGGGATGAGCGGGTTCTCCTGATCATCGCTCAGGCTGGCGCCCTGCGAGGACCCTCCGGCCTGGAGGGTCCCGGGCAGGGGCCGGTACTGGTGGGCGACCTCCTCCTGGATGGACGCGACCAGCTCTCCGCGCTGCCGGAGCAGGCCGGTGAAGTCCGTCTGTGATTGCTCCAACGCATACATCTCCTCGTCCAGCACCCCCGCGTTGCGCTGGCTCATCGACCGATGCCAGGCCCAGCTCTCGTTGTAGTAGTGGGCGCCCTGGGCCAGGGTGTTCAGCCGCGCCGTGTCCAGGGCGGTGCCGTAGAGGTTCAGGGGCCGGCTCAGGTTCTTCAGGCTGATGATGGCGCCCCCCAGGACGCCCGGGATGATGCTCACCCGGTCGACGCTGCCCGCGCCGACGCTCACCTTGCCCTGG
Organism: Corallococcus carmarthensis; assembly: GCF_003611695.1. Lineage (GTDB taxonomy): Bacteria > Myxococcota > Myxococcia > Myxococcales > Myxococcaceae > Corallococcus > Corallococcus carmarthensis. The sequence goes on from NZ_RAWE01000074.1 coordinate 31,833, forward strand.
GACGGCGGGGGCACGGTGAAGAACTGGTTCTTCGGCGCCCCACTGGGGAAGGTGATGGCGGGGGTGATGAGCGTGCCATCCTTGCCGCGCTGCTGCGGGCTGCTCACGCCACGCGTGCCAATGGCGGAAGCCGGCGTCGAGCCACCGAGCGGCGCGATGGCATACGCGACGCTGTAGATGGCGCGATGGTCGGAGCCCGCGCTTGCGATGGCGTCCTCGAAGACGCTGTAGTCGTAGTACTTCTCGAAGACGTACTCGGCGCACGAATTGATGACATTGCCGGAGGCATTCCAGCCATTGCGCAGCTGGGCACGGCTGTTCTTCAGCTTGCTGGCGTAGGCCGTCGTTGCAGGGAAGTACGTCCGCGCCCGGTGCACCGATCCCAGGAAGAAGCTGGACAGGCCGCTCATCTCGCGGGTGTTGGGGTCGTCCTTCGCGAAGGCCACCGACTTCGTGGCGGCGTCAGGCTCGACCGTCTGGCCATTCGCCTTCAAGGTCCGGGGCACCACCACCGTGCGGCGGGACATGCCCGCCGCGGCGTCTTCCGCCGCGTCCTGGATGAGCCGGTTGCAGACGGCGTTGGGGTCGGTCTTCGCCAGGTTCCGCACGGCCTTGGCGCAGAGCGTGACGGGATTCTGGCAGTCCGCCAGCGTCGCCATGTAGCCCTGACACAGGACGGGCGCGGGAGGAGGCGTGGGAATGGGACTGGCGGCGGAGGCCGTCGCGGGGAGCCCGGACAGAACGAGCCCGAGCGCGGCGAGGCCCGTCGCGAAACTGCGGCGAGGCGAAATCATGGAAAGTCCTTCAGGTGAGCGATTGCTCACAATACGGACTTGGCCTGTTTTATTCGGAAAAGCATTTTCCGCCGGCCGCGCCCCCATGAGTCGTGACGGACCGACATCGCCTCTCAGAAAAAGAGAGGACCTTGGGACGAGGATGAGCCCGGCGCGCGGGAAGGCGGCGCGCTGCGAGGTGATGGGCTCGGAGGTCTCCAGGGAACCGTGAGGTGGCGGCCGGCTGCGGCGGCACCGAGGGCGACGTGGGCGGCCCCCCCTTCCTCTCCTGGAACACCCACGTCAATCCGTAGCGCGGTCCCGCGACGACAGCCCCCTGGGGCGAGGCCGCCGCGCGCGGCGTGTCGCCCTCACGGCTTCGGCGTGGGCTTCTGGGCCGGAGTGTCGCGCAGGTCCGCGCGCACCACGGCGTCGCCGAAGCGCTCCACGTTGGTCAGCCACGCCGCCGCGTTCTTCACGTAGCGCGCGGTGCCCGCCGTGTCCCACTTGTTGTAGAGGCGCGTGAAGCCACCGTCGAAGATGGCCCGCTTGCCGCCGGTGTCATGGAAGGCCGCCACCAGGTTGCCCGCCGAGCCATGCAGCAGCGGCGTGAGCTGCGGGCTCGGCTGGAGGGTGGCGATGGTGATGCCCTCGTAGAGGTACTCCAGGCCGGTGGTGAGCAGGTGCCGGCGCAGCAGCCCCGGACCCGCCCCGTCCTTGCGCAGGCCGACCGTCTGGTCGCCGATGACGTTGCCCTGCATGGTCGTGCCCAGCAGCGCCTCGCCCACCACGTTGGCGTCCGCGTAGTAGGGCTCGTTGTCGCCCCAGATGTACACGCCGTGTCCCGCGTCGAAGAACTCCTTGATGACCTTCACGTGCTCGGGCGTCAGGCGCTGCGTCGAGTCGGAGATGATCCACAATTGACACGCCTTCTGGAGCCCCTTGCGCAGCTCCTTGGGGCTTGGCGCGCTACCGACCCAGCGGTACACGGAGAAGCCCTTCTCCTTCAGCGCGGCCTTCGGCAGCGAGAAGTCGAAGTCCTGCGTGTAGAACTGGAGCACCGCCACCGTCTGTCCCTCGAAGGCGCCGTCCACCGCGAGGTCGTTCTGGTTGCCTTTCGCGTTGCCCCAGCCGTCGCGTGCCGCGGGGCGCACCGTTTCGCGCAGTTCCTGGCTGCCGTCATTGCGCGTGACCACCCGGCGAACGCTCTCCATGGGAGCGTTTTCACCCGCCACCTGATTGTACTGCGCGAGCGCTGGCGTGGAGGACAGGACGAAGGCAATGCAGCAGAGCAACGGGCGGAGGGCACGCACGGGAACCTCGACGGGAAGGATGTGGCATCCTTCCACGCACGGCCCCGCGAAAAGTTCTTCCGCCCGCGCGCACCGGGCCGGCTCCGAGTGACGCGGCGATTCCCGGGAGGAGTGCGCGGATCAGCCCCACCGCACCTTTTCGCGCTGGCTAGGATGCGCCCATGCTCCTTTCCAAGAACGACTTCCTTCCGCGCGCGGAGGCCACGCTCGCCCGGCTGGACGGTGCCCTCCGGGATGCGCTCTCCCATCAGGGCACGCCCCTGGTCACGACCCTGGGGAGGGCGTTCCCCAAGGACTCGCCCCTGGAGCCCGCCGCGCTCGCGAAGGCGCTGTGTCCCGGGCCCGTGTCGCATGTCGGCCTGGCCGCCGTGGTGATGCGCGAGCTCCTTGAGCCCGTGGAAGCCGTACTGGATGCGTCGCTGTCCAAGGCCACGGTCGTGACGGGCAACGCGAAGGCTCCCGGCTCGCTGCTCGTCACCTGTCCCCTCCTCGTGCTGGGCGACCTGGAGGTCGAGGGATTCCTGGACGACTGCGGACCGGATTCGACCATCGTGGTCCTGGGCCGCTGTGTCGCACAGGGGCTGCGGACGTCGGGGAACTTCCTGGTCCTGGGCGACCTGGTGGTCCGGGACGTCATCCAGGGCGTCTACAACGATGAGAGTCTCATCGTGGCGGGCAACCTGGAGACGCGCTTCCTGGATGAGAATGATCACGAGGTCGCGTGCTACGGAGAATTCCGCACGGAGCATCGCTTCGAGAACGGGCGCTCCGGAGAGGAGGCCGCATCACGGGCCTCCGCCTTCCTGGTGCCCGGCCTCTGGAACATCGACCTTGGCGAAATCGACCACGACGAACTCTTCGCACGCATCCGGCGGAACGAACCGGTCTTCACCGAAACGAAGAAGCACCCTTGAGGTGAATGGCCTCGGGGGACGTTGCCTGCTGCACGCAGCAAGTCAGGGCAACGCCCGCTCCCCGGCCCGTGCCCGACTCCAGCGCGCTTCGTGCGCCGGGTCCGGGAACGTCTCGTGGAAGGCATCCCGCACTGGGCAGGCGCGCACCCTTCACGTGTCGAAGCGGAACGCGGTCTCGCGGACGGAAGCTCGCGTCGCGAACTGCTGACAGAACCTGTTCAGCTCGGAGTAGGGAGCCGTCGGCAGGACGTTCCGGAACTCCAGGTGCGTCACGAGACAGTAGAGCGTGGCCTCCAGATAGCTGAGGTCCCGCTGCGCGGGGAGCGCGGCGAGCACGGCCCCCACGTTCGCTTCCAGCCACGCCATCATGTTCATCAGCGACGTGCGCAGCTTTGCCTGGTGGGCGCTCCCCTCGACGGCGCCGCCCATCTGGGACATGACGAGCGCCACTTCCGTTGACATGGCCTGAAGCGCGAGCTCCTGCGCATTGGCCAGCACTGGCGTGTCGAGGTCCTCCGGCCAGACCACGAAGGGCTTGAGCTCCGACCGCCGCGATAGCTCGCGACAGACATTGAGAGAACCAAACCAGACACCCTGACGCGTCTTCAGGCTCGGGATGCGGAGCGCGGGGTTGCCACCGTAGTCCTCTGGATTCGAGGACATGAGATCGCGCACCACCTGGAAGGAGCAGTCGACGCCCAGCTCCGAGGCGAAGATCCGCGTGATGCGCGTGAAGTGTGAACTCGAGCGGCCGATGAGGATGGGCCTGGCGAACTCTTCGATTGCAGCGGGCATGGGAACCTCCGCCTCAGGGAACGGCACGGCGTCACTGTAGACCGACGCGGGCACGCTCAGGGCCGCCCCATCGCGGCGAGGAGACGACACACGGACTTTCTCCTACGGCTCAGCCCCCGTGCACCCCGCGAGGCGTCGTCCCTCGCGCGGACGCCACGGACGCCAGCAACTCCGGCCCGGGCCAGGCGTTGCTCGGCCGTCCTTCCGACAGGAAGTCCACCGCGGGCGACAGCACCTCCGGCGCATAGAGGATGCGGAAGTGCCCCAGTCCCTCCGTGCGCGTGAGCTTCGCGCCCGGCCACGCGCGCGCCACCGCTTCGCCTGCTTCCAGTGGCACCTCCCGGTCCCCCACGTCGTGGAAGATGCGCAGCGGCACGTCCAACCCTGGCGCGAAGGCAGGCAGCGCCAGGTCCGCCAGCCGCATGTCGAAGCGCGCCTCGATTCGCGCCGCCATCCGCCGCCACAGGGCCTCCGACAAGCCCACCGTGTCCGCGAAGGCCCGGATGCCCGCCAGCGGATCCGCCGGAGGCGAGATGAAGACCGCGCGCTCCACCTTCATCCCGTCCCGCAGCGCCACCGCCGTGGCCGCCGCGCCGAACGAGTGCGCCACCACCGCGTAGGGCCCGCCTGTCGCCTGTCCCACCGCCGCCACCATTCCCGCCAGCTCCGGCAGCGAGCTGGTGCGCCCGGAGGACGCCCCGTGCCCCGGCGCGTCGTACGTCACCACCGAGAAACCCGCGTCCACCAGGGGCCGCACGAAGGCCGTGAGCTGCCCGCCGTAGCCGCTCCACCCGTGCACCAGCAACACCCGGGGGCCCTCGCCCCAGCTCCACACCGCCACCTTCTCGCCCTCCACCCTCAACACCCGGGGCTGGCCCCGCGCCAGCACCGCCTCCGCCGTGCGCGAGCGCCGCGGCCGCTGGGGCGTCAGGAACAGCCGCTCCGACCACGCCGCCGCCAACCCGGGCGCCACCGCCCCCAGGCTCCGCGCCGCCGCCCGCACACCCCACAGCGCCATCTTCGTCCGAACGTTCGTGCTATTTTCCGCCATGATGAGGTCCTCCTCGAAGGACACGGCAACGACAAGGTCAGGAAGTCGGGGTGCGCGCGGCGGTGACGAGCGCGTCGAAGGCCCGGCGGGCTCGCGCCTCGGCCTGGGGGTCCCGCATCAACCGCTTCGCGTGGTGGAAGCCCAGCATCACCGCGTACTGGTCATGGGCGAACTGCTCCACGTCCAGCGCCTTCTGGAAGTGCCCTTCCGCCACGGCGATGCGCGCGGCCTGGGCCAGGCAGTCCAGCCAGTCCCGCTGCCCCTGCACCAGCGTGTCCCGCGCGGGCCCGGGCGCATCGTCCAGCTCCGCCGCCGCCGCCACGAAGATGCAGCCGCCCTCCAGCAGCGAGTCCCGGTCCCACGTGAGCCAGCCGTCGAAGAGCGCCCGCACCCGGGGCTCGCCGCGGGCCCTGCCCAACGCCGGGCGGACGACGCGCCCGGTGAAGACGACGGTGGCCGCCTCCAGGACCTGCACCTGCAGCTCCGTCTTGGACTTGAAGTGCGCGAACAGGCCGCTCTTGGAGAGGCCCAGCTCCTCCGCCAGCCCCCCGATGCTCAGCCCCTGCAGCCCCACCCGGCTCGCCAGCCGGACGGCCGTCTCCAGGATGGTCTGATGGGTGAGCTCGCCCTTACGCATGCCCCCTTCATAGAACGGTCGTGCTTTTCGTGCAACCGCTTCCGCGGAGGGCCTGGTCAGAGTGACGCGGCGATCCCCGGGGTGAGCCAGCGCACGCGCGGGTCGCTTCCAAGGACCTCGCGCGCCTGGGCCTCGGTCGCCAACGGCTCGAAGGTGCCGAAGTGCATGGGCACGATGACGGAGGGGCGGAAGTACTTCTGCACCGCGAGCGCCGCGGTCCGGGGGTCCATGCCGTAGCGCCCGCCGCCCACGTTGAGGAGGACGATGTCCGGGTGCAGCAACTCCTGCACCAGCGCCATGTCGCCGAACAGCCAGGTGTCACCCGTGTGGTAGAGCGAGCGCCCACCGGGGAGCACCAGGACGTAGCCCAGGGGCCGCCCGTCGGGCTCGCACGAGTGCATGGCCGGCACCGCGTGGACCGTGACGTCGCCGATGCGCGTGGAGCCGCCGACGTTCACCGTGAGCTGCTGGGCCTCCGGCACCTTGAGCCAGCGCAGCGTCTCTCCCGTGCCAACCACGAGAGCCCCGCTCAGGCGCGCCAGGGTGTGCACGTCCTGCGCATGGTCCCCGTGCGAGTGCGTGAGCAGGATGGCCGCGGGCGGCGTCCGTGCGAGGCGCGCGAGGTCCTTCCAGGCCTCGGGCGCACGCGGGTTCTCCTTCAACCAGGGGTCGATGAGCAGGCGCGTGCCTCCGGGCGAGACGACCTCGAAGCCGGCGTGGCCGAGCCAGGTGACGCGGAACTCCTGGGGCGGCGGGGTCGGCGCGGCGCCGAGCAGCGCCGCCAGGAGGGACAGGGAGAGGAGCATGGTGCGAGGCCTCGCGAAGGCTCCGGCGGCGGGACCGACCCGACGGCGGGCTCAGCGGCGAGGTTGTGGCACGCGCTTCGCGCCCTTCTTGGGCGAAGTTGACGTGCCGCGCACGGCGCGCGCGTAGGCCCCCGGGCTCGTGCCGACGATGCGCACGAAGTGCCGGTGCAACTGGCTCTGGTCGTAGAGCCCCACCTCCAGGGCCGCGCGTGCGGCGGGGACGCCCCGGGCGAGCAGCTCGCGCGCCCGCGCAACGCGCAGGTGCGTGAGGTAGGCATGGGGCGTCAGCCCGAGCTCCTGACGGAAGGTGCGCAGCAGGTGGAAGCGGCCCAGGCCCGAGGCCACCGCGAGCGCCTCCAGGCTGACGCCTTCCACGACCGAGGCGTGCAGCAGGTCGCGTGCACGCAGCGCCGCGCGGCGTGCCCGGGGCACCGCCTCCGCTGACGCGCTGGAGTTCGCCCCCAGCAGCGCCGCGAGCATTCCGGAGAGCAGGCATTGCAGCGCGAGCGCGTCACTGCCCGGCTCCCTCAGCGCCGCATGCAGGGCCAGCGCCTCGGCGCGCCCGCTACCGCCGAAGAGCGCGGGCAGGTGGGGCGGCGCGCGCAGCCCCAGCTCGCGTGCGGCCTCCTCCACCACCGGCGGCTCCAGGGTCATCGACTGGGCGGTCACCGGCGCATGCACGCGCAGGTCGCGGTGCACCTCTCCCGGCTCCTTCAGCTTCAGCACCCCCTCGGCCTGCGTCCATGCCCGCCCGCGGTACCAGAAGTCGAAGGCACCCGCGTAGACCACCGTGACGCCGTAGCGCGTGGAGACGCCGGACCACAGCCGCGTGTCGCCCGTGACGCGGACCCCTTCCACTCCCGCGAGCCGCGCGGGCAGCACCACCAGGCCAGGCTCGTCGCGTCGCATCGTGCACCCAGTATGGAGCAAGTCAGGGCAACGCTCTCTCCCCGGCCCATGTCCGGATCCACCGCGCTTCGTGCCCCGGGCACCTCGGGCCGGCAGGTGACAGACCTTGCCCCCATGGACGCCGTGGGCACTCCCAGTGGAGCGGCGCCCAATCACATATGCCCAGTGGTTTCCGACCTTGATGCTTCGCAGGCTTCAGCGCGGCTCCGGAATGTCTCAGCCATCAGCGTCTGGCCCGCCTTGAAGTCCTTGCCGGTGAAAGCAACCTTGTGGCGGCGGGTGAACTCGACCCATCGACGGGCGAATTTGACCCATCCGCGGGACGGTGTCTGGCTGCGTTGTTTCACGGGCGGGATGCGTCAAAAGCATGAGCTTTGTTGATTACTGGATGTATTCCAGGCTCTAAGGCGTCTCATGCACAAAGCCAGACTCCCCGTATTCCTGCTCATCGCGCTCGCGCTGGGTAGTTTGAGTTGCAACTCCAAGCCCCCAAGTCCCACGCCGGCCAAGACCGCCAGGTCCCAGGCGGCCCTCGTCACGGGATGGCAGGAGACAGGCTCGATGAGCCTGACCCGCAGGTTCCCCAC
>NZ_RAWE01000075.1 GCF_003611695.1 Corallococcus carmarthensis
GGCTCGGGGAGCTGGCGGGGCAGCTCCGGCGGCGTCGGCACGGGCGGCGGCTCGGCGACGCCGCTCCAGCGGCCCACCCTCGCGATGAACTCGCGCGGCAGCTGCACCGGGCGGCCGGCCTCCACGAGCTCCGGCTCGAAGAGGTAGCCCATGAAGTGGCCCAGGTCGCTGGCGGACACGTCCGGCGCGGTGATGTGGAGCTGCCGCGCCAGCGCCTCCGCGAAGGCCTGCGCGGTGGGGTAGCGCTGCTCCGGGCTGGTGGACATCGCGGTGAGCAGGATGCGCTCCAGCGCGGCCGGGATGCCCGGGGTCCACTCCCGGGGCCGGGGGAAGTCACCCTGGACGATCTTGCGCAGCACGTCCTGGAGCGAGCCTTCGAAGGGGCGGCGCCCGCAGATCATCTCGTAGAGGACCGTGCCCGCGGCGAACACGTCCGTGCGCGCGTCCAGCGCCTCGCCGCGCGCCTGCTCCGGCGCGAAGTAGACGTACTTGCCCTTCGCCACGTCCGTGTTCGTGTCGCTGCGTCCGGCAAGCCGCGCCCGCGCGATGCCGAAGTCCACCAGCTTCACCTGCCCCTCGAAGGAGAGGAGCACGTTCTGCGGGCTCACGTCCCGGTGGACGATGTGCAGCGGACGGCCGTTGTCGTCCAGCCGCGTGTGCGCGTACGCCAGCCCCCGCAGCATGTCGATGGCCACCAGCACCGCCAGCGGTGGCGGCAGCGCGGGCAGCCCCTTCTCCCGCGCCCGGCGCATCACGTTCGACAGCGGGTGGCCGTCCACCCACTCCATCGCGAGGAAGTACTCGCCCTCCACTTCCCCGAAGTCGAAGATCTGCGCGATGTTGCCGTGCGACAGCCCCAGCGCGATGCGTGCCTCGTTGATGAACATGGACACGAACGCGCTGTCGTCCGCGTAGCCAGGGAGGATCTTCTTGATGACCACCGGCTTCGTGACACCCGCCACCGCCGTCATCCGCGCGCGGTAGATCTCCGCCATGCCGCCCGTCGCGATGCGCTCGAGCAGCTTGTACTTTCCGAATTGGAAGCCGGCGGAAGGCGGCGGCACGTTCGAATCGGCTCCGGTAGAGGGGAGTCCTTCGGAAAAACCGCGAGACGCTATCATGAGGCCATTCAGACGCTCAGGGTGGAATATTCCGCTGCGCTCGCCAGCCTGTTCCCGTAACCCTGCATTCTTCCTCCTGTTCGTGAGCTGCCTGTCGTTGGGCGGCTGCCGCGAGTCCACCCCTGTGGGACCGGCACCGGAGGTGTCCCCCGAGACCCCACTCCGCGTGGAGGCGGAGGCCCGTCCGCCGGCTGCCAGGGACGCGGGCACGTGGGCGGATGCGAACATCGCACCCGACTCCGCGCCCGCCTACGGAGAGCCCCTTCCGGACGACGTCCTCCGGCTGGAGCTTTCGGGAGACCGGGTGCGGCTGGGCACGGAGACCTTCCTTTCCGCCCGGCCACAGGACGCGGGCCGGCTCGCGGAGCGGGTGCGTGGCAGGGATGTGCTCATGGCGGTGGAGGACGCGGACACGTTTCTCGCACAGGTGTCTGACACGCTGGCGGTGCTCCGCGCGCAGGCGGCGGCGGTGTGGCTCCAGCATCCGGACGCGCCGGTGGCCTACCGGCTGGTGCTGCGCGACGAACAGGGCTTCCGCGCGTGGCTGGAGGAGGTGGCGCCCGGCAAGCTGCGCATCATCCAGCGCGCGGATGGCTTCGAGCTGTCCACCAGCGTGGGCAAGCTGCCGGGGCCGGACCGCAACGGCCCCTCCGTGCCCGTGCGTGGCGGGCGCCAGGACATCGCGACGCTGCGGCGGGAGCTGGCCCGGTTGAAGGGGCGCTTCACCACGTCGGACGACCTGTGCCTTGTCCCTTCGTTCGGCACGGAGATGGTGCAGGTGGCGCGGGCGCTCGGCGGCACGTACGTCGCGCCGGAAGAGGGGCTCTTCGACACGCTCTGCCTCGTGTACCCCACGCCCCGGCCCGCGCCGGACGCGGGTTCCCGGTAATCAGGGACCCCGAACCCTCCCGCCCTCCGGCCGGGCACGCACGTGGGGTGGAGTCCGCATCGCATTGAGGTGGTGGGCTCGCGCCGCTACTACCCCTGTCGGTCCGCGCGCCCTAATGTGCCGCGCGCCTTTTCCCCTGAAGGCTTCGGAGGGCAGTGCTCCCTCCCCGGAGGTCGTCGATGGTCGCCGTAACCGAGCCCGCTTCCCGTCCCCAGGATGTACTCGCTGGGGGGACGTTCCTCTTCCAGGAGGTGGGCTCCACCCGCATCCTCACCCCGGAAGGGTTCTCCGAGGAGCAGCGGCTCTTCTTCAAGACGGCGCTCCAGTTCTGCCGTGAGCAGGTGCTGCCCCAGGCCGCGCGCATCGAGGGCAAGGACAACGCGCTCTTGCGTGACCTGCTGCGCCGCGCGGGCGAGCTGGGCCTGTTGAGCGTGGACATCGCGGAGACCTACGGCGGCACGGGCCTGGACAAGACGACGTCGCTGCTGCTCGCGGAGGCCATGAGCCTCCTGGGCTCCTGGTCGGTGACGTCCAGCGCGCACACCGGCATCGGGTCGCTGCCCATCGTGTGGTTCGGCAACGAGGCGCAGAAGGCGAAGTACCTGCCCAAGCTCGCCACGGGGGAATGGGTGGCGGCGTACGCGCTGACGGAGCAGGGCAGCGGCAGCGACGCGCGCGGGGCGAAGACGAAGGCGGTGAAGTCCCAGGACGGCAAGCACTACGTGCTCAACGGCTCCAAGCTCTACATCACCAACGCGGCCTTCGCGGACGTGTTCGTCGTCTTCGCGCAGGTGGACGGTGACAAGTTCACCGGCTTCATCGTGGAGAAGGACACCCCGGGCCTCACCGTGGGCCCGGAGGAGCACAAGATGGGCATCCGCGGTTCGTCCACGTGTCCGCTCTACTTCGAGGACGCGCTGGTGCCCGTGGAGAATCTGCTGGGCGAGCTGGGCAAGGGCCACCGCATCGCCTTCAACATCCTCAACTACGGCCGGCTGAAGCTGGGCGCGGGCGTCATCGGCAGCATGAAGCTGCAGCTGCAGAGCGCGCTCAAGTTCGCGCAGGAGCGCAAGCAGTTCAAGGCGCCCATCGCCACGTTCCCGCTCATCCGCGAGAAGCTCGCGCGCATGGCCACGCTCGTCTACGCGGTGGAGAGCATGACGTACCGCACGGCGGGGCTGGTGGACGGGCGGCTCGCGGCGAAGGAGCGCTCGGACACGGACTACGACGCGCACGTCATCGCCGCGATGGAGGAGTTCGCCACCGAGGCCTCCATCATGAAGGTCTTCGGCTCGGAGGCCCTGGGCTTCCTGGTGGACGACGCGGTGCAGGTGCACGGCGGCGCCGGCTACATCGAGGAGTACCCGGTGGAGCGCGCCTACCGCGACGCGCGCATCAACCGCATCTTCGAAGGCACCAACGAAATCAACCGCATGCTGATCACGGGCATCCTGCTCAAGCGCGCCGTGAAGGGCGACCTGCCGCTGTTCGCGCAGGCGCGCTCCGTGGCGGAGGAGCTGAGCCGGGGCGAGCGTCCCCGCGCGGGCCGCCAGGACGCGCTGGCCCACGAGGAGATCGCCGCCGAGTGCGCCAAGCACCTGGCCATCCACGGCATGCGCCTGGCCGCGGAGGCGTTCGGCACGGAGCTGGACAAGCACCAGGAGGTCATGGCCGCGCTGGCGGACGTGGTGATGGACGCGTACGCGCTGGACTCCATGGTGACGCGCACCCGGCAGGCCGCCACCAGCGGCGTGCTGGACCCCGTGCGCGTGGCGCTGGTGCGGCTGTACGCGATGGAGTCCACCGCGCGCGCCTTCGAGCGCACCCGCCGCGCCCTCTGCGCCACGCTCAAGGGCGACGCGCTCACGCTGGAGTTGAAGCGCCTGGCCGCGCTGGACGCCTTCACTCCGTACGACCCGGCGGAGCTGCGCGAGACGGTGGTCGCGGGCCTGGAAGAGGCCGGCGGCTACCCGTACAACCCGCTGTAACCGGTTGAAGCGCGCGGGTGCCCTGCCCGTACGTCAGGGCATCCGCGACACGGCATCCAGACCGAAGCTGACCCGGGCCCGCCAGGGCGCGGGCGGCAGGTGCTCCAGCACCATCAGGGCCTCCAGCCGCTGGAGCATGTCCGGCCGCAGCCGGCCGAACGTCGCGCCGAAGCCCGGCGTCACCGCCTGCGCCACACCCTTGCGCGGCACCGACGACGTCCACGCCACCTCGCCGTGGAGCAGGAGCGGGCCCTCCTGCATGTCCATCTCCATGAGGAAGGGCGTGCCCACCTGCACCTCGCGGGGCAGGGCGGGGGCCTCCACCTCCAGGCCCACGCCGCCGCGGGAGATGTCGCGCACGAAGAAGGACGGGGCCTTGGGGTCGCCTTCCTGGGCGCGCAGGTGCAGCGGGATGCGCGGGAAGCGGCGCAGGCCGTTCTGCTCCTCCTGGGCGAAGATGTGCTGGAGCACCGCGTCCAGCGGGCTGCGATCCTCCGCGCGGTCGTAGCGCACGGTGAGCAGGAAGCGCTCGCCGGGGCGGGGCTCCACCCGGATGACCTCGCCCAGCACCTCCACCGGACGCGGCATGCCACCCGCGTGCAGCTCGAAGGTGAACCGGGTGCCCAGCGGCAGGGCCTTGCGCGTCTCCAGGGTGACGCCGCCCTGACCCACGCTGCGGGTGTACTCACCGACCAGCGACTGCGGGGTCTTGTAGGCCACCTTCAGTCGAACGTTCGTGCTCACGCGCCCGGCACTCTCAGCCTGGGAGCGGAAAAACTCAAGTTTACCCCACCCCCGAAGGTAGGCCGTCCGGCACGTGCCCCAGCGGATGTCCGCCGGCGGGCGCGCGGTGTTCCAGCCTGTTGCGCGGTTTCTTGACCCCCCTGGGGGGGGCGCGTATGTATGCCGGCCGCAGAGGGGTAAGAAGTGGGAAGGAGTGGTGGTCCGTCCCGTGCTGGGCTGAAAAGGTGGATCGTCCCGCGTGTTCCGAGGCGTCTATGAGCACCAGATCGACGCGAAGGGGCGCACCAGCCTCCCGGCCAAGCTGCGGGAGACGTTGGTGGGCGCCTACGACGAGCGGCTCATCGTCACCACGGCCCTGGACCCCTGCCTCCACGCCTATCCGGTGCGGGAGTGGGAGGCGTTGGAGACCGCGCTCGCCCGGCGCAACCCCATGGAGCCGGGGGTCAAGACGTTGATGCGGCTGTACGTGGCCAGCGCGCAGGAGTGCCCGCTGGACAAGCTGGGCCGGTTGCTCATCCCGCCGTCACTCAGGGCGTACGCGAAGCTGGAGAAGGACGTGGTGTGGGCGGGGATGGTGAAGGTGATTGAGCTTTGGAGTCTGGACGGCTGGGCGAAGGCGCAGGAGGACGCGCGCCAGGAAGCCACCTCCCCGGACGTGTTGCGGGTGCTGGGCGAGCTGCGCCAGCCGTAGCCAGGAAGTCGACAGCCTCAAGTTCGCAGGAGAAGGGTGGGTACGCGCATGGACCAGGTGCAGGAGGTTCGTCGGAACAGGGCGGTGGTGGCGTCGTCCGAGCGCGTGGAGACGCTGATGCTGGAGGGCGAGCTGGAGGAGGCGGACCTGCTCAAGCTGTGTGAAGACCTGATGCACCGGCTGCACCGGGGCACGCGCCAGGTCGTCCTGGACTTCGCGGACGTGTCGCACCTGAACTACCGCGGCGTGCGGCCGCTGATGGCCCGCACGGACGCGTTCCGCCGCTCCGGTGGTGACGTGAAGCTGTCCGGGCTGTCGCCGTACCTGGCCGCCATCTTCCGCGCGGCCGGCGCCCATGACGCCTTCGAGCTGTACCCGCACATGAACGATGCCCGGGCCGCCTTCCAGCTCGCGCGCGCTCCCTTCGTCTGACACCGCACCGGGGCCTTCCTTGGACTTCCAGCACCAGACCGTCCTGCTCCACGAGACGGTGGAGTTGCTGAACCCAGCGGAGGGCAAGGTGATCCTCGACGGCACGCTCGGCGGCGGTGGCCACACCCAGGCGCTGCTCGCCCGGGGCGCCACGGTGGTGGGCGTGGACCGGGACCCCGTGGCGCTGGCGGCGGCCACCGCTCGCATGGGTGGCAACGCGCGCTTCCAGGCCCGGCAGGGCAACTTCGCGGACCTGCCTCGCGTGGCGCACGACCTCCTGCCCGTGGACGGCGTGCTGGTGGACCTGGGCGTGTCCTCGCCCCAGCTGGACGTGGCCGAGCGCGGCTTCTCCTTCATGAAGGACGGCCCGCTGGACATGCGCATGGGTGACACCGGCATGACCGCCGCGGAGCTCATCGCCGAAACGGACGAGCGCGACCTGGCGAAGCTGTTGAAGGACTACGGCGAAGAGCCCTTCGCGCGCCCCATTGCCCGGGAGCTGAAGAAGGCGCTGCCCCAGCGCACGCTGGAGGCCGCGGAGGTGGTGAAGCGCGCCGTGCCTCGCAAGGCGTGGCCGGACCGCATCCACGTGGCCACCCGCACGTTCCAGGCGCTGCGCATGGCGGTGAACGGCGAGCTGGAGGCGCTGGACGCGCTGCTCGCCGCGCTGCCCTCGCTGCTGAAGGTGGGCGGCCGCGCCGCGGTCATCTCCTTCCACTCGCTGGAGGACCGGAAGGTGAAGGAAGCCTTCCGCGCCCTGGTGGGCGGGTGCACCTGTCCGCCGGGCTTCCCGGTGTGCGTGTGCAACAGCCAGGGTGACTTCGCCCTCGTGTCCAAGAAGGCCGTCGCGGCTTCCGAAGCGGAAGTCGAGGCCAACCCCCGGTCTCGCAGCGCGCACCTGCGCGCGGTGGAGAAAATCCGATGAGCAAGGCCCTCTCGCGTCCCTCCGTGTCCGTGGCCGGCGTGCTGATGCACCTGCTGCCCGCCGTCATGCTCTTCGCCCTGTTCGCGGGCGTGGGCATCCTCCACGTCACCAGCCGCGTGCTGGTGGTGGACATGGGCTACCGCCTGTCCAACGCGGAGGGCGAAAGCCGCTCGCTCACCCGGGAGAACGACCGGCTCAAGCTGGAGCTGGCCACGCTCAAGGCCCCGGGCCGCCTGGAGCGCGTGGCGCGCGAGCAGCTGGGCATGGCCATGCCCAAGGGCGGCGCGGTGGTGTCCCTGGCGGACGAGCGCGTGAAGGGCTCGGGCACCGCGCAGGCCCGCTCGGCGGCGCCCGCCGTCCGCGTGGCGGAGCGGGGGACCCAGCGGTGAGGGACCTCAAGAGCGCGCGGATTCCGGAGTCGAACACGAAGGGGCTCCGGCTGCGGGTCCAGCTCTTGTTCGGGCTGTTCCTGGCGCTGCTGGGCACGGCGTTCGGCCGCGCGGTCTACCTCCAGGTCTTCCAGCAGGAGAAGCTGCGCGGCCTGGCGCAGGACCAGTACGTCCGGCAGATCGACATCCCGGCCCGGCGCGGTGACATCTTCGACCGGCGCGGCACGCCGCTGGCGCAGAGCGTGGAGGTGGACTCCATCTGGGTGGACCCGTCCATGCTCCCCAACGTGCAGCAGGCGGCGCGTCAGCTCGCCCGCGCGGTGCACCTGGATGGCAACGACGTGGCCGCGCGCCTGTCCCGCGCCAAGCGCTTCGCGTGGGTGAAGCGCCAGGCGAAGCCCCAGGAGGTGGAGGCGGTGAAGGCGCTGGGCCTGCCCGGCCTGGGCTTCACCAAGGAGCCCAAGCGCTTCTATCCCCAGCGCGAGCTGGGCGCGCACATCGTCGGCATGGTGGGCACGGACGGCCACGGCCTGGAGGGCCTGGAGCTGGCGTTCGAGGACGAGCTGTCCGGGCAGAACTCGCGCACCCCCGGCTTCCGGGACGCCAAGGGCCGCAAGCTGATGGTCCAGGGCGCCATGGATCCGCTGGAGCGCCAGGGCGCCGCGGTGACGCTCACGCTGGACCGCCACCTCCAGTACGTCGCGGAGAAGGCGCTGGCCAAGGCCGTGGAGGACGCCAAGGCCGTCGCGGGCATGGCGGTGGTGCTGGATCCGCGCACCGGAGAGCTGCTGGCGCTGGCCAACAACCCGCGCTTCAACCCCAACACGCCGGAGGACGGCGTGAAGAACGCCATCCGCAACCGCGCCGCGCTGGACGCCTTCGAGCCCGGCTCCACGATGAAGGCCTTCGTGGTGGCCGCCGCGCTGGAGCAGAAGGCCATCACCCCGGACACGCTCTTCTTCTGTGAGAACGGCGCCTTCCGCATTGGCCGCCACACCATCAACGACACCCACCCGCACGGCTGGCTCAACGCGCAGGGCATCCTCCAGGTGTCCTCCAACATCTGCGCCGCCAAGGTCGCGGAGGCCCTGGGCCGGGAGAAGATGGTGGCCGGCTACCACGCCTTCGGCTTCGCGGAGCGCACCGGTCTGGCGCTCACCGGGGAGAGCCGGGGCGTCATCCCGTTTCCGAAATCGGACATCTCCCTGGCCACCCAATCCTTCGGCCAGGGCATGACCTCCACCGCCGTCCAGCTGGCGGCGGCCTACGGCGCGCTGGCCAACGACGGCGTGCTGATGCGCCCGTACCTGGTCTCCAAGGTGGTGGACCCGGACGGCGTGGTGCTGCTGGAGAACCAGCCCACGGAGCTCCGCCGGGTCGTTTCCCAGAGGGTGGCGCGGCAGGTCGTGGGCATGCTCGAGAGCGTGGTGGTCAAGGGAGGGACCGCGCCCAAGGCCGCCATGGACGACTACCGGGTGGCCGGCAAGACGGGCACGGCGCAGAAGGCGGACCCCGTGGCACGGGGGTATTCCGACAAACGCATTGCGTCGTTCGCGGGCATGGTGCCGGCCGAGGCCCCGCGCGCCGTGATTCTCGTGGTGGTGGACGAACCCAAGACAGACGTATACGGGGGGAACGTGGCTGCCCCTGCCTTCAAGGAAATCGCTACCGCTGCCATGGCCCACCTGGCCGTGCCCCCGTCCCGGACGGTGGCACCCGCCGAGGTGGCTGCGGCCGCCGCGCCCGTGGTGCCCCCTCCGGCACCGAAGGCGTTGGCGAAGGCCGTGCCCGTCCGGGCCGGTCTGGAGGATGCGGTGACCGAGACCCCGGAGCCCGGCACGGTGCGTGTGCCGGATGTCCAGGGTCAGGCAGGACGTGAAGCCGTGGTGAAGTTGCTCGCCGCGGCGTTGGAGCCACAGCTGCAAGGCAGTGGACAAGTCGTATCTCAGACCCCCCCCGCCGGTGCGCTGGTGGAGAAGGGGGCTCGGGTGACGCTGGAACTGGCGACGCGGCAATGAGGCCGTGTCCTTTCCAGGCCCCGCATCAGCAATGCGTGTGAAGGGGAAGAGATGAAGCTGACGGATGTCCTCGCAGGGTGTGGGGCCGAGCAGACCTCGGGTGGCCGTTCCGCGGTCGACGTCACGGGAGTGACGCAGGATTCGCGGCGCGTGAAGCCGGGGGATCTCTTCATCGCCGTGCCGGGCCTGAAGGAAGACGGGGCCCAGTTCATTGGTGAGGCCGTATCGCGCGGTGCCGTGGCCGTGGTGTCGGAGAAGCAGGGGCAGTCTTCGCAGGTGCCGTTCTTCAAGGTGAGCAGCGCGCGCAAGGCGCTGGCCCTCATCGCGGCCAACTTCCACGGCCGCCCCGCGGACAAGCTGACGCTCCTGGGCGTCACGGGCACCAACGGGAAGACCACGACGACGTACCTGCTGGAGGCCATCCTCGCGACGGCCGCCATGTACACGGGCGCCAACCCGCCGGGCGTCATCGGGACGCTGGGCTACAAGTTCAACGGCAAGACGACGGAGCTGGCCAACACCACGCCGGACCCGCTGGAGCTGCACCGCATCTTCCGCGAGATGGTGGACGCGGGCGTGGAGACGGTGGTCATGGAGGTCTCCAGCCACGCGCTCGCGCAGGAGCGCGTGCACGGGCTCACCTTCAAGGCCGTGGGCTTCAGCAACCTGTCCCGCGACCACCTGGACTACCACAAGGACCTGGAGGAGTACTTCCAGGTGAAGCGCAAGCTCTTCGTGGAGAACCTGGGCGCCACGGGCACCGCGGTGGTGAACGGCGACGACACCTTCGCCAGCCGCATCTACAACGAGCTGCGCGGCCAGAAGCGCATGGCGTGGAAGTTCAGCCGCACGGGCGCGGGGGAAATCAGCGCCGCGGACGCCGCCTACTCGCTCAAGGGCATCGAGGCCACCCTGAAGACGCCCGCGGGCGACATCAAGGTGAAGAGCAAGCTCCTGGGGCCCCACAACCTGGAGAACATCATGCTCGCCGCCGGCATCGCGCTGGGCGCGGGCATCAGCCGCTCGGACGTGAAGAGCGGCATCGAGCTGGTGTCCCAGGTCGCCGGCCGCATGGACCGCGCGGAGAACCACCGCGGCGGCCCCGCGCCGGCCGTGCTGGTGGACTACGCGCACACGGATGACGCGCTCAAGCGCTCCATCGAGGCGGCGCGCACGCTGGCCAAGGGCCGCGTCATCGTCGTCTTCGGCTGCGGCGGCGACCGCGACAAGGGCAAGCGCCCGCTGATGGGCACCGTGGCCGCGGAGGGTGCCGACCTGGTGATGGTGACCAGCGACAACCCGCGCTCGGAGGACCCGGAGGCCATCATCGCGGAGGTGACGCCGGGCCTGGAGAAGGGCGGCCTGCGCCGCATCTCCGCGGGCAAGGCGAAGGTCGGGGAGAAGGGCTACCTCGTGGACGCGGACCGCCGCGCCGCCATCGAGCAGGTCATCAACCTTGCCAAGGATGAGGACGTCGTCCTCATCGCCGGCAAGGGCCACGAGACCTACCAGACGGTGGGCACGGAGAAGCTCGCGTTCGACGACCGCGAGGTCGCCGCGCGCGCGCTGGCCAACCGCATCCCGGGCTGACCCTTCTCAAGGCCAACACCCCCCTCCATGGCCGCTCGATTCTCCGATGACGAGGTGGTGCAGGCGACGGGTGCGACCCGGCGCGGGGAGCCCGTTGCCGCGGGCTTTCCCGCCGTCTGCACCGACACGCGGTCGCTCACCCCCGGGTGCCTCTTCGTGGCGCTGCAGGGCGAGCGCTTCGACGCCCACGACTTCGTGGACGGGGCCCAGCGCCAGGGAGCGGCCGGAGCGGTGGTGAAGCGGGGGAGGGCGCTGCCGGCCCTGCCCCCGGGCTTCGCGCTCTATGAAGTGGACGACCCCCTGGCCGCGCTGGGCGGGCTGGGGGCGCTGCACCGCCGCCGCTTCCAGATTCCGGTGGCGGCGGTGGGGGGCTCCAACGGGAAGACGACCACCAAGGAGATGGTGGGCGCCATCCTGGCCACGCGAGGCCCCGCGCTGAAGACGGAGGGCAACTTCAACAACGAGGTGGGCGTTCCGCTCACGCTCTTCCGGCTGGAGCCGTCCCATGTGGCGGCCGTCATCGAAGTGGGGATGAACCAGCCGGGCGAAATCGAAAGGCTCACCCGCAAGGTGCAGCCGGACGCGGGTGTCATCACCGTGGTCCAGCCGGAGCACCTGGAGGGCCTGGGCAGCCTGGAGGGCGTGGCGGAGGCGGAAGGGGAGATGTTCCGCGAGCTCCTGCCCCAGTCCACCGCCGTGGTGAACGTGGACGACGCGCTCATCGTGCGCCAGGCCGCGCGCAGCGGCGCGAAGCACCTGACGTTCGGCCGGGCGGAAGGGGCGGACGTGCGCCTCACCGCGGTCCACACGCTGGGCCGCGATGGCATGGTGGCCACAGTGCGCTACCAGGGGAAGGACTGGCCGGTGCGCCTGCACTTCGTGGGGCCGCACAACGCGCAGAACGCGACGGCGGCGTTCGCGACGGCGCTGGCCCTGGGCTACTCCCCCGAGGAGTGCGTGAAGGGCCTGGAGTCCGCGCGGCCGTACGCGCGCAGGCTCAACATCGTGGACGGCCGCAACGGCGTCACGGTGGTGGATGACTGCTACAACGCCAACCCGGCCTCCATGGAGGCCGCGCTCGTCACGCTGGGCACGCTGGTGCCGGAAGGTGGCCGGGCGGTGGCGGTGCTGGGCGACATGCTGGAGCTGGGCGCGGGCGAGGCGGAGGAGCATGCCCGGCTGGGTGAGCTCGTCGCGCGGCACGCGAAGCTGGTCGCGTTCTTCGGTCCCCGCTCCGCGGGCGGCCTGGGAAGCGCGGACATGGGAGATTCCGCCGCCCATTTCACCGAAGTGGAGCCATTGGTGGCGTGGTTGACGCCCCGGCTCTCGCCCGGTGACGTGGTGCTGGTGAAGGCCAGTCGCGGCATGCGATTGGAGCGCGTGGTGGCGGCCCTCACGGGCGCGTCACCCCCTGGAGGGAGTCACTAGTGCTGTACCTTCTGTACGAGCTCATCCAGAACACCGAGGCCGGGCGCGTCCTCAACTTCCTGCGCTACCCGACCTTCCGCATCATCGCCGCGGGCGTCTTCGCCCTGCTCCTGGGGATGCTCATCGGGCCGCGCCTCATCGCGCGGCTGCGCCTGAAGCAGCACGGGCAGAGCAACGTGCGCGAGGACACGCCGGACACGCACCAGAAGAAGAAGGGCACGCCCACCATGGGTGGCGCGCTCATCCTCATCTGCATCGCGGCGGGCACGCTCCTGTTCGCGGACCTGAAGTCCCGCGGCGTCTGGGTGATGATCCTCCTCACCTTCGGCTACGGCTTCATCGGCTTCCTGGACGACTGGCTCAAGCTGTCCAAGCGCAACTCCAAGGGCCTGGCCGGGCGCAAGAAGATGGTGCTGCAGACCGTCTTCTACCTCATCGCCATCTTCGGCCTGATGTGCACGTGGACGAAGGCGGACGGCTCCTTCGGGCCCACGCTGCTCATCGACACGCGGCTCACGCTGCCGTTCGTGCCGTCCCATTGGTTCAACCCGGACCTGGGCTGGTTCTACGTCGTCTTCGCGTGGATCGTCATCGTGGGCACGTCCAACGCGGTGAACCTCACGGACGGCCTGGACGGCCTGGCCATCGTGCCCACCATCGTGTCGGCGGTGACCTTCTGCGTGCTCTGCTACGTGGCGGGCACCACGCTGCACATCGCGGACACGGAGACGGTGAACGGGGTGACGCGGCTCACGGCCACGCCGCTGTACCGCTATCTGGGCATCCTCCAGGTGCCGGGCGGCGCGGAGCTGGCTGTCTTCTGCGCGAGCATCGTGGGCGCGGGCATCTCCTTCCTCTGGTTCAACACCTACCCGGCGTCCGTCTTCATGGGCGACATCGGCTCGCTGGCCCTGGGCGGCGCACTGGGGGCGCTGGCCGTGTTCTCCAAGAACGAAGTGGTGTCCGCCATCATCCACGGCATCTTCTTCGCGGAGGCGCTGAGCGTGATGATCCAGGTGGCGTCCTTCAAGATGACGGGCAAACGCGTCTTCAAGATGGCGCCCGTGCACCATCACTTCGAGCTCAAGGGATTGGCCGAGCCGAAGATCATCGTGCGTTTCTGGATTGTCGCCATCCTCTGTGGTGGCGTGGCCCTGCTGTCCCTGAAACTGCGCTAGTCGCTTTGCCCCCTTCGAGGTCGGCCCGCCCCATGAATCCCTCGCTGTCCGGTCGGAAGGTCGCGGTGTTCGGGCTGGCCAAGAGCGGCGTCGCGGCGCTCCGGCTGCTCGTCCAGCAGGGCGCGAAGGTGACGGCGCTGGACGCGCGCTCCGAGGACGCGCTCGGCGACGTGGCGAAGGAGCTGCACGCGAAGGGCGTGACGCTCGTCACCGGCGCCACGCCTCCGGGCCTGCTCACCCGCCAGGACCTGGTGGTGGTGAGCCCGGGCGTCCCGCTGTCCCTGCCGGAGCTGGAGGCCGCGCGCACGTCGGGCGTCCCCGTGTGGGGCGAGATTGAACTGGCGGGCCGCTTCCTCACGGGCACGCGCTTCCTGGGCATCACCGGCACCAACGGCAAGAGCACCACCACGGCGCTCACCGGCGAGCTGTACGCGAAGGCGGGCCTGCGCACCTTCGTGGGCGGCAACCTGGGGCGCCCGCTGGCGGAGGCCGCCATGGCGCCCGGGGACTGGGACGCGCTGGTGGTGGAGCTGTCCAGCTTCCAGCTGGAGGGCATCCACCAGCTCAAGCCCACGGGCGCGGCCATCCTCAACCTCACGCCGGACCACCTGGACCGCTACGCCAACCACGCCGAGTACGGCGCGGCCAAGGCGCGCATCTTCATGAACCAGGACCCCGGCAGCGACTTCGCCGTGGTGAACGCGGACGACGCGGCGGTGATGGGGCTGGCCGCCTCCACGCGCGTGCCCGTGTATGGCTTCACCCTCACGGGCAGCCCGGTGGTGGGCGCGCCGAAGCTGGCGGGGCTGGCCATCGCCCGGCCCGGCGGCTTCGAGCTGGAGTTCGCGGGCGAGTCCTACACGCTCACCAACCGGTCGCTCCGGGGCGCGCACAACGCGCAGAACGCGATGGCGGCGGCGCTGCTGGCGCGGCTGGGCGGCGTGGCGAAGGACGCGGTGCAGGCGGGGCTGGACAGCTACCCGGGCCTGGCGCACCGGCTGGAGAGCGTGCGCGTGCTGGACGGCGTGGAGTGGGTGAACGACTCCAAGGCCACCAACGTGGACTCCGTGCTGGTGGCGCTCAAGGCCTTCGCGGGCGACGTGTGGCTCATCGCGGGCGGCAAGGGGAAGGGCGCGCCGTACGCGCCCATGGTGGAGGCGGGGCAGGGCAAGGTGAAGGGCGTGCTGACCATTGGCCAGGACGCGGACGCGCTGGCGCGGGCGTACGCGAACGACGCGCCGGTGCACGCATGCGGCACGCTGGCCGCGGCGGTGGCCAAGGCGCGTGAGGTCGCGAAGGCGGGGGACACGGTGCTCCTGTCCCCGGCGTGCGCGTCGTACGACCAGTTCAAGAACTTCGAGGACCGGGGCGACACGTTCAAGCGCCTGGTCGGGGCGCTCTGACCGTGATGATGAAGACCTCACCTCCGGCCGCCCCCGTGCGGTTCGATCCGATTCTCCTGTGCGCGGTGCTGGCGCTCGTGTCGCTGGGCCTGGTGATGACGTACTCGGCCAGCGCGGTGCTGGCGCAGGACAAGCTGGGCGACAGCCTCTACTTCCTCAAGCGTCAGATGTCCGCCGCGGGCATTGGCCTCGTGGCCATGGCGGTGGCCATGAAGCTGGGGTGGCGGAAGCTGGCGCGGCTGGCGTACCCGCTGCTGCTCGTCGCCATCGTGCTGCTCATCGCGGTGGCCATCCCCGGCATCGGCACCACGGCGGGCGGCGCGCGGCGGTGGATCCGCCTGCCGGGCTTCAGCCTCCAGCCGGCCGAAATCGCCAAGTTCGCGTGGCTCGTCTACCTGTCCTATTCGCTGGCGAAGAAGCGGGAGAAGGTGGCCACGTTCTCCATCGGCTTCCTGCCGCACCTGGCCCTGTGCGGCATCCTGGTGCTCCTGTGCATGCTCCAGCCGGACTTCGGCAGCAGCGTGCTGCTGGTGTTCATGCTCTTCGTGCTGCTGTTCGCGGCGGGCACGAAGCTGTCGTACCTGGTGGGCTCCGTGCTGCTCGCGCTGCCGCTGGCGTTCGTCGCCATCGCGACCAGCCCGTACCGCATGAAGCGCATCCTCGCGTTCCTGGACCCGTGGGCCCACCGGCACGACGTGGGCTACCAGGTGGCGGAGTCGCTCATGTCCATTGGTTCCGGCGGCATCACCGGCCTGGGGTTGGGGGATGGCCGGCAGAAGCTGTTCTTCCTGCCGGAGGCGCACACGGACTTCATCTTCTCCATCCTCGGTGAGGAGCTGGGGCTCATCGGCGTGGGGCTGCTCGTGGTGCTGTACGCCGTCGTCCTCTGGCGCGGCATCCGCGCGGCGCTGGCGGCGGGGGAGACGTTCGGGACGTACCTGGGCCTGGGCATCAGCTCCATCATCGCGTTCCAGGCCACGGTGAACATGTGCGTGGCCATGGGCCTGTTGCCCACGAAGGGCCTGACGCTGCCGTTCGTGTCCTACGGCGGCACGTCGCTGGTGGTGCTGATGGGCTCCGCGGGCGTGCTGCTGTCGCTCAGCGCGAACACGCAAGGCGCGACGCGGCCGGTGCGCACGGGCACCACCGACATGCGGGAGGTGACGGCGTGAAGGTGCTCATCGCGGGCGGTGGCACCGGCGGCCACCTGTTCCCGGGCATCGCGCTGGCGGAAGAGGTCGTCACGCGCCACCCGAACAACGAGGTCGTCTTCGTTGGCACGGCGAAGGGGCTGGAGGCCCGCGTGGTGCCCAAGGAGGGCTACCCGCTGGAGCTGGTGAAGGTGCAGGGGCTCAAGGGCAAGGGGCTCCTGGGGCTCCTCAAGGGGCTCATCGCGCTGCCGCTGGCGTTCCTCGCGTCGTTCCGCATCCTGTCGCGCCACAAGCCGGACGTGGTGGTGGGCGTGGGCGGCTACGCGAGCGGGCCGGTGGTGCTGGCCGCGTGGTTGATGGGCATCCCCACCGCCATCCAGGAGCAGAACGCGCTGCCCGGCATCACCAACAAGGTGCTGGGCCGCATCGTGAAGGTCGTCTTCACCGCCTTCGAGGAAGCGCGCAACTACTTCCCGGAAGCCAAGGTGCAGATGATTGGCAACCCCATCCGCAAGAAGCTGATGGACAACTACCTGCGCAGCAGCGCCGCGCACGAGAAGTTCTCCGTCCTCATCTTCGGCGGCAGCCTGGGCGCGCGCGGCCTCAACAACCGGGTGCTGGACGCGCTGGACTCGCTGGGGGACGTGAAGGAGCAGATCTCCATCGTCCACCAGACGGGGAAGCTGGACCTGGAGACCGTGAAGAAGGGCTACGCGGACAAGGGCTTCGCGGACGTGGCCACGGTGGTGGAGTTCATCGACGACATGTCCTCCGCCTACGCGCAGGCGGACCTGGTCATCTGCCGCGCGGGCGCCACGTCGCTGGCGGAGCTGACGGTGTGCAAGAAGGCCAGCATCCTGGTGCCCTTCCCGCACGCGACGGACAACCACCAGGAGGTGAACGCCCGCGCGCTGGTGGACGCGGGCGCGGCCCTCATGTTCCGCGAGTCGGAGCTCACCGGGCAGAAGCTGGCGCAAGAGCTGCGCGGCCTGATGACGGACCCGGCGAAGCTCAAGCAGATGGCGAAGAAGGCGGGCATCCTGGGCCGCCCCGCCGCCGCGAAGGAGCTGGCGGACGTGTGCGCGGACCTGACGACGCAGGCCTGGGGACCCCAGGGCCGCGACCGTGGGCCCAAGGAGCAGAAGGACGCGAAGAAGGCACCCGGGAGCAAGGCATGAGCAAGACCGTCAGCAACAAGCCCGGCAGCCTCTTCAAGACGCGCCACGCGGCGCACGTGCACTTCGTGGGCGTGGGCGGCATCGGCATGAGCGGCATCGCGGAGGTGCTGCTCAACCTGGGCTACCGCGTGTCCGGCTCCGACCTGCGCGAGAGCGACATCACCCGCCGCCTGGCGAAGCTGGGCGCCACGCTCTACGAGGGCCACAAGGCGTCCAACCTGGTGCACGCGGACGTGGTCGTCATCTCCTCCGCGGTGCGCAAGGACAACCCGGAGGTGGTGACGGCGCGGCAGCGCAAGATTCCCGTCATCCCCCGCGCGGAGATGCTCGCGGAGCTGATGCGCCTGAAGTACGCGGTCGCCGTCGCCGGCAGCCACGGCAAGACGACCACGACGTCCATGGTGGCCACGGTGCTGTCCGCGGCGGGCCTGGACCCCACGGCGGTGGTGGGCGGCAAGGTGAACGTGCTCGACTCCAACGCCAAGCTGGGCAAGAGCGAGCTGATGGTGGTGGAGGCCGACGAGTCCGACGGCAGCTTCCTCAAGCTGCACCCGTCCATCGCGGTCGTCACCAACATCGACCCGGAGCACATGGACCACTACGGCGACCTGGAGACGCTCCAGTCCGCCTTCGTGGAGTTCTGCAACCGCGTCCCCTTCTACGGCCTGAACGTGCTGTGCCTGGACAACCCCAACGTCCAGGCGCTGCTGCCGCGCATCGAGAAGCGCTTCGTCACGTACGGCAGCTCGCACATGGCGGACTACCGGCTGGAGGGCATCTCGCTGGACGGCTTCACCACCACCTTCCGTGCCTTCCGCCGCGAAGAGGACCTGGGCGAGTTCCGCGTGCGCATGGTGGGCGCGCACAACGCCTTCAACGCGCTGGCGGTGGTGGCCATCGCGGAGGAGATGGACATCCCGCTGGAGACGGTGCGCGGCGCGCTGGCGGAGTTCGGCGGCGTGCAGCGCCGCTTCACCGTGCGCGGCGAGGTGGGCGGCATCACCGTGGTGGACGACTACGGGCACCACCCCACGGAGGTCATGGCCACGCTGTCGGGCGCGCGCCGGGCCTTCGGCCGCCGGGTGGTGGCCGCCTTCCAGCCGCACCGCTACACGCGCACGCATGACCTGATGAAGGAGTTCGCCACCGCGTTCAACGACGCGGACGTGCTCTTCGTCACCAGCGTCTACGCGGCGGGTGAGGAGCCGATTCCTGGCGCCACCGGCGACGCGCTGGCGGAGGCCATCCGCGCGCACGGCCACCGCGACGTGACGTTCGTGGAGAAGCGCGCGGACGTGGCGAAGGCGCTCCACGAGCGCGTGCGCGAAGGCGACCTGGTGCTGACGCTGGGCGCGGGCGACATCACCCAGGTGGGCCCGGACCTGCTCCACCTGATGGGCGCGGCGAAGGGCGGGTAGGGGATGCAGCCGGGCGAGGTGACACCGCTGGCGGCGCGCGTGGCGCGTCTGCCCGGCCTGGACGTCAAGCCGGGCGAGCCCCTGGCGCCGCTCATCAGCGTGCGCGTGGGCGGGCCGGCGGAGGCGCTGGTGCGTCCGCGTTCACCGGACGCGCTGGTGGACCTGCTGCGCCTGGCCCGCGACGAGGGCATCCCCGTGACGGTGCTGGGCGGCGGGGCCAACACGCTGGTGGGCGACGGCGGCGTGCCGGGGCTCACCGTGAAGCTGCCTCCGGATTTGTTCCCGGAGGTGCTGGACGTGGGCCCGGACGACGGGCGGGTGACGCTGGGCACGGGCGCGGCCATTGCCCGGCTGGTCAACGTGATGCGCGCGCAGGGCCTGGTGGGCGCGGAGTTCCTCGCGGGCATCCCCGGCACCCTGGGCGGCGCCGTCACCATGAACGCGGGCACCAAGAACGGCGAGTGCTTCCGCGTGGTGGAGGCCATTGAAGTGGCCACGGCGGATGGAGTGGGGTGGCTGACGAAAGCGCAGGTGCCCCACACCTACCGTCACGCCACGCTGCCCGCGGGAGGTATCGTCACCCGCGTGCGTTTCCATCTTCCCAAGGGCGATGTCGTGGCCAGCAAGGCGGCCATGGACGCGGACCTGGGGTACCGCAAACGCACGCAGCCCTTGAGTCAGCCCAACTTCGGCAGCGTGTTCACCAACCCGCCGGGCGACCACGCCGGGCGGCTCATTGAACTTGTCGGCCTGAAGGGGCACACCCTGGGGCGCGCGCAGGTGTCCACCCTGCACGCGAACTGGATCGTCAACCTGGGCGGCGCGGCCGCTCGCGACGTGCGGGGCCTCATCACCCTGATGCAAGACCGGGTACAAGAGGCCACCGGCATCGTCATGCACCCCGAAGTCAAATTCGTCGGAGTCTTCCTGCCATGACCATCGGTCCCCGAGGCTTCACCCCGGCTGAGTTGAAGGCCAAGCGCGTGGGCGTGCTGTACGGCGGCCTCTCCAGCGAGCGCGAGGTGTCCCTGCGCACCGGCGCCGCGGTGGCGGGCGCGCTGAAGGGGTTGGGCTACGACGTGGTCGAAATCGATGTGGGCAAGGACCTGCCCGCGCGCCTCATCGCGGAGAAGGTGGACGTGGCGTGGCTCGCGCTGCACGGCCGCTTCGGCGAGGACGGCTGCGTCCAGGGCCTGCTGGAGGCCATGTTCATCCCCTACACCGGCAGCGGCGTGATGGCGTCCGCCGTGGGCATGGACAAGGTGTACGCGAAGGAGATCTTCGTCGCGCGCGGCATCCCCACGCCGCCCTACCGGGCCTTCGACTCGGCGGAAGCCGCGCTCGCGGAAGCGGACCGGCTGCCGTTCCCCTTCCCGGTGGTGGTGAAGCCCAGCCGCGAGGGCAGCAGCGTGGGCGTTCACATCTGCAAGACGCGCGAGGACTACACCGCGGCCGTCCAGGACGCGGTGCAGTACGCGGGCACGCTCCTGGTGGAGCAGTTCATCAAGGGCCGGGAAGTGCAGGGCGGCGTGCTGGACAACGAGGCGCTGGGCGTCATCGAGGTCAAGGCCGCGCGCGAGTTCTACGACTACGAAGCCAAGTACAAGGCCGGCAGCGGGACGCAGTACCTCTTCCCCGCGCCGCTGCCGCCGGACCTGTACGCGCGCGTGAACGAGGTCTCCCTCGCCGCGCACAAGGCGCTGGGCTGTTCCGGCGGCTCGCGCTCGGACGTCATCGTCACGGAAGCCGGCGACGTGTTCCTGCTGGAAATCAACACGCTGCCCGGAATGACGGCCTCCAGCCTCCTGCCCAAAATCGCGGCGGGGCGGGGCATCGACTTCCCGGCCCTCTGTGAGCGGCTGCTCCAGGGCGCTTCACTCAAGGCCTGAGCCGCTCCGCGTTCTTTCCAGGAGTTCCGGTCTCTTGCGAGGCCGGCGTGTCCCTTCATGCCGCTACAGCGACGTGCCTGTAGCCAAAAACTGGCGTGGTCCGACGTCCGCACGCAGCATGCGCCTCCTTAGTCATGGCCTTCGGAAAATCCAAGAACCGCCGCCGCCAGGATGCCGCACCGCGCAACGACGCGGTGACGGGCGCCGTCCGTTCGCACGGACCGTCGGTGGCGAAGGCGCTGGGGCTGGCCGTGGCGACCGCGGGGCTCATCTGGGGCGGCATCGAGCTGCGCGCCTGGGCGGTGGTGACGCCGCGCTTCGCGCTGGAGTCGGTGAACTTCTCCGGGCTGGAGCGGGCGTCGCGCCCGGAGCTGCTGAAGCTGTCCGGGCTGACGGCGGGGCAGAACCTGTGGACGCTGGACCCGGCCGCGCTGGCGCGGTCCATGGGGCAGCACCCCTGGGTTCGCACGGTGGAGGTGACGCGGCGGTTTCCGCGCGGCGTGTCCGTGGAGGTGACGGAGCACGCACCCGCGGCGCTGGCGGTGCTGGGCGACCTGTACGTGCTGGACGAGGAGGGCGAGCCCTTCAAGCGCGTCACGCCGGGGGACGGGCTGGACCTGCCGCTCGTCACTGGCATGGAGCGCGATGCGTACGTGGCGGACCCGGACGCGGTGCGTTCCAAGTTCCGCGAAGCATTGGATGTAACCCGTGCTTATGCGCGGTTGTTGCCCGGGCGATCCGAGCGGCTTTCTGAAGTGCGCCTGGAGAACACCGGGCTTGCGCTGGTGACGGCGACGGGGCAGGAGGTGCGCCTCGGCGCGGGCGATACGGAAGTCAAGCTCCAGCGGCTGGCGCGCGTTCGACGCGAGCTCAGCACAAGGGGGCTTGCGGCCGCGATCATTCGCCTGGATAACCGTGCCCGACCGGGTTGGGTGGCGGTGAGGCTTTCGAGTGGGTCCGACTCCGTGCGGAGCGGGGACTCGACGCAGTGAGGATGCTTCCTTCACGAAAGTGAGGGAGCCTGGGAGGAGTCATGGCGAAGCAGAAGTCGGGGGAGATCATCGTCGGCCTCGACATCGGCACGACGAAGATCTGCGCCATCGTCGGCGAGCTGACCGATAGCGGTATCGACATCATCGGTATCGGCACGCATCCGTCGAAGGGATTGCGCAAGGGCGTCGTGGTCAACATCGAGGCCACGGTGTCGTCCATCCGGCGCGCCGTGGAGGAAGCCGAGCTGATGGCCGGGGCGGAGATCTCCCATGTCTACACGGGGATCGCCGGCGGCCACATCAAGGGCTTCAACTCCCAGGGCATCGTCGCGGTGAAGGACAAGGAGGTCCGCGACGCGGACATCGCGCGCGTCATCGACGCGGCGAAGGCGGTGGCCATCCCGCTGGACCGGGAGGTCATCCACGTCCTGCCGCAGGAGTTCATCATCGACGACCAGGGCGGCATCAAGGAGCCCCTGGGCATGGCGGGCGTGCGCCTGGAGGCCAAGGTGCACATCGTCACGGGCGCCGTCTCCAGCGCGCAGAACATCGTCAAGTGCGCGAACCGCACGGGCCTGAACGTCTCCGACATCGTGCTCCAGCCGCTGGCCTCCGCCGAAGCCGTGCTGAGCGAGGACGAGAAGGAGCTGGGCGTGTGCCTCGTCGACATCGGCGGCGGCACCACGGACATCGCCATCTTCTCGGGCGGCTCCATCGTCCACACGGCGGTCATCGCCCTGGGCGGCAACAACCTGACGAGCGACATCGCCATCGGCCTGCGCACCCCCGCGCACGAGGCCGAGCGCATCAAGCAGAAGTACGGCTGCGCGCTCGCGTCCATGATCAACAAGGACGAGACGATTGAGGTCCCCAGCGTGGGCGGCCGTCAGCCGCGCGTCCTGGGCCGGCAGATCCTCTCGGAGATTCTCGAGCCGCGCGTGGAGGAGATCTTCCAGCTCGTGCACCGCGAGATCCAGAAGTGCGGCTACGAGGACCTGCTCGCGTCCGGCATCGTCATCACGGGCGGCTCCACGCTGCTCGCGGGCATGCCGGAGCTGGCGGAAGAGGTGCTGGGCCTGCCGGTGCGCCGGGGCATGCCGCGCGGCATTGGTGGCCTGGTGGACGTGGTGAAGAGCCCCATGTACGCCACGGGCGTGGGCCTGGTCGTCTACGGCGCCAAGCACATGGACCGCCGCATGTTCCGCATCCGCGAGGACGGCAACGTCTACAAGAAGGTGAAGGGCCGGATGCGCGAGTGGCTGGAAGAGATCTTCTAAGCGGTCCCGGTGCGCTGATGCACTGAGTCAGGGCTCCCTTCGGGGGGCCCTTTCGCGTTTCTGGGGCCCTATACCCGAGCCGTGGATTGACGCGTCATGCGGGACGCTGACGCGTCAGGCGGGGACGCGGAGGGTTTCCAGATTCCGGAATCCGGATCCGGCTTTCGGACGCCCGCCTTAAGTACGGGCGTCCAGCCGTGCAAGGTCCTGGATTTGGACGGTTTGGGAATTCGACAGAGGATGGCTTCCGGCTTGCTAGGGGGGGCCTATGGCTCCCGGAACGCATCCCGCCGTTTCTGGTGAGCCTCTGAACCTATGACTCCACAAAAGACTTCGCGGTTGCTGACGCCCCTCACGGGACTTCGCCGCTCCGCCGCGGGCCTGTTGGCCCTGTTGTGCGCCGTGTTGCTGGCGCCACCCGCATCCGCGGAAACCGACACCTTCGGCCTGGGCAACGGCCACAACGGCGCGCTGACGGTCAACGCGGCCGGCACGGTCATCAACACGTACGCGCGGCTGACGGCGAACGCGCCCGTAGGCCAGACGTTCGTGACGGTGACGGACACGACGGGCTTCGCCGTCGGTGACCTGGTGATGATCTACCAGTCCACCGGCTTCACGGGGACCGTGACGTCCGGTGCGGTGGGCCCGTTCGACTTCACCGCGAACACGGTGGGCAACTGGCAGCTTGTGCGTGTGACTGCGCTGACGGGCACGCGCCTGACCTTCACGGGGAACGCGCTCACGGCGGCGTTCACGGGGAGCACCAGCGCCGCCAACAACAGCGCGCTCCTTCGGTCCTCGGCGCAGGCCATCCGGGTGCCGGAATACACGACCGTGACCATCAACGCGGGCGCGAGCATCGTCGCCCGGCAGTGGTCCGACGTCGCTGGTGATTACAACGACACCGTGGGTGGCATCGTCGTCTTCCTCGCCACGGGGACGGTGACGAACAACGGCACCATCTCCGCCACGGGCACGGGCTTCCGCGGCGCGGAGTATTTCAACGGAAATGGCGACAACTGCGCCGCCACCGCCCTGGACCTGGCTCACCCTCAAGGCGCCATGAAGGGCGAGGGGCCTGTTCCTGCCCGCTACAAGCAGCCCACGGTGTTCCTGCAGACCGCGCAGCTTTCGGGCCGGGGCAACACCCTCAACGCGGGCGGTGGCGGCATCTGCCACAACTCCGGTGGTGGTGGTGGTGGCAACGGCGGTGCGGGTGGCATCGGTGGTCGGACGTGGACCGGTGATACGGGTCCGTCGCGCGCGGTGGGAGGCTACCCCGGTGGCAAGATGCTGTTCAGCCCTGCGACCCGCATCCTGTTCGGCGGTGGTGGTGGCTCCGGCCACGGCAATGACGATGTTGGCTCCGGCGGCGGAAACGCGGGCGGCATCGTCTTCGTGCGCGGCGCGGCGCTCGGGGGGACGGGCAGCATCACGGCGGACGGCATCTCCGCAACGAACTCCCAGAATGACGCGGCGGGTGGCGGCGGCGCGGGCGGCACCATCGCGCTGAGGTTCACGGGCGCCCTGGCATGCACCGGTACCGGCGCGCTGTCCGCGAAGGGCGGCAACGGCGGTAACAGCACCTTCGTGGATTCACCGCACGGCACGGGCGGTGGCGGTGGTGGCGGCTACATCCACATGCAGGCCAGCGCCTACAACTGCCCCGCGTCGGTCGCGGGAGGCACGGCGGGCACTCAGCCTACGGCCACTGCTCCGGATGGTGTGACCTACGGCTCGGCGCCGGGCAACCCGGGTGTCATCACCCAGGGCCCGGCTCCCACGGTGCTCACCCCGGCCAATGGTTCGTCCACGTCGAACACCACGCCCCCCATCACGGGCACGACGCCGAGCCCGAATCAAACGGTCCGCATCTACATCGACGGCCAGCCCCAGGCCGTGACGGTGACGTCCGACGCGGCGGGCAACTTCACCTTCACGCCGTCTACGCCGCTGACCGTGGCGACGCACACCGTTTACGCGGTCACGGTGACCAGTGGCGTCGAGAGCGCCCCGAGCAACACCAACACCTTCACCGTCACTGCCGCGACGACGCCGACGGTGGCCATCACCGCTCCGGCCAATGGCGCCACGGTGACCAACCCCAACAACGTGACGGTGACGGGCACGGCGGCCAACGCCACCAGCGTCACGCTCACCGTCAACGGGACGAACTACGGGCCCATCACGGTGACGGGCGGCAACTGGAGCCAGGCGCTGCCCGGTCCTCTGGCCAACGGCACGTACACCGTGACGGCGGTCTCCACGAACGGCACGACCAACAGCACCCAGGCCTCCTCCACCTTCACGGTGGCTGGGCCGACGGTGGCCATCACCGCTCCGGCCAATGGCTCGACGGTGTCGAACCCGAACGTGACGGTGACCGGTACGGCCGCGAACGCGACCACGGTGACGGTGACCTTCCAGGGGACGAACTACGGCCCCATCACGGTGACCGGCGGTAACTGGAGCCAGGCGCTCCCCGGCCCGTTGGCCAACGGCACGTACACCGTGACGGCAGTGTCCACGAACGGCACGACCAACAGCACCCAGGCCTCCTCCACCTTCACGGTGGCTGGGCCGACGGTGGCCATCACCGCTCCGGCGAACGGCTCCACGGTGTCGAATCCGAACGTGACGGTGACCGGTACGGCCGCGAACGCGACCACGGTGACGGTGACGTTCCAGGGAACGAACTACGGCCCCATCACGGTGACCGGCGGTAACTGGAGCCAGGCGCTGCCCGGTCCTCTGGCCAACGGCACGTACACCGTGACGGCGGTCTCCACGAACGGCACCACCAACAGCACCACGGCTTCCTCCACCTTCACGGTGGCGCGCCCGACGGTGGCCATCACCGCTCCGGCCAATGGCGCCACGGTGACCAACCCCAACAACGTGACGGTGACGGGCACGGCGGCCAATGCCACGAGCGTCACGCTCACCGTCAACGGGACGAACTACGGCCCCATCACGGTGACGGGCGGCAACTGGAGCCAGGTGCTCACCCCGAGCCCGCTGCCCAACGGCACCTACAACGTGTCCGCGGTGTCGACGAACGGCACGACCAACAGCACCACGGCGACCTCCACCTTCACGGTGGCCGGGCCGACGGTGGCCATCACCGCGCCGGCGAACGGCTCGACGGTGACGAACCCCACCGTGACGGTGACGGGCACGGCCGCGAACGCGACCACGGTGACGGTGACCTTCCAGGGGACGAACTACGGCCCCATCACGGTGACGGGCGGCAACTGGAGCCAGGCGCTGCCCGGTCCTCTGGCCAACGGCACGTACACCGTGACGGCGGTCTCCACGAACGGCACGACCAACAGCACCCAGGCCTCCTCCACCTTCACGGTGGCTGGGCCGACGGTGGCCATCACCGCTCCGGCCAATGGCTCGACGGTGTCGAACCCGAACGTGACGGTGACCGGTACGGCCGCGAACGCGACCACGGTGACGGTGACCTTCCAGGGGACGAACTACGGCCCCATCACGGTGACCGGCGGTAACTGGAGCCAGGCGCTCCCCGGCCCGTTGGCCAACGGCACGTACACCGTGACGGCAGTGTCCACGAACGGCACGACCAACAGCACCCAGGCCTCCTCCACCTTCACGGTGGCTGGGCCGACGGTGGCCATCACCGCTCCGGCCAACGGCTCCACGACGACCAACCCGAACGTGACGGTGACCGGTACGGCCGCGAACGCGACCAGCGTGACCGTGACGTTCCAGGGCACGAACTACCCCGCCACCCTGAGCGGTGGCTCCTGGTCCGTGGCGCTTCCGGGCCCGCTGGCCAACGGCACGTACACCGTGACGGCGGTGTCCTCGAACGGCACGACCAACAGCACCCAGGCCTCCTCCACCTTCACGGTGGCGGTGCCGGCGCCGACGGTGGCCATCAGCACGCCGGCCAACGGCTCCACGGTGACGAACCCGAACGTGACGGTGACTGGTACGGCCACGAACGCGACCAGCGTGACCGTGACGTTCCAGGGCACGAACTACCCCGCCACCCTGAGCGGTGGCTCCTGGTCCGTGGCGCTCCCCGGTCCCCTGGCTGACGGCACGTACACCGTGACCGCCGTGTCCACGAACAGCACGGGCACGAACAGCACGACCGCGACCTCCACCTTCACGGTGGATCAGACGCCTCCGGTGGTGGCCATCAGCACGCCGCTCGACGGCTCCACCCTCAACACCCCCAACGTGACGGTGACGGGCACGTCCTCGGGCGCGTCGTTCGTGACGCTGACCTTCGACGGCGCGAGCTATGGCCCCATCCCCGTGGATGCGTCCGGCAACTGGTCCTACGCGCTGCCCGGCCCGCTGGCCGAGGACACGTACACCGTGACCGCGACGGCCACGGACGCGGCCGGCAACGAGAGCACGCCTGACAGCTCCACCTTCATCCTGGACCTGACGGCGCCGACGGTGGCCATCAGCAGCCCGGCCAACGGCGCCATCATCGGCACCGACACGGTGACGGTGACGGGTACGTCCACGGGCGCGACCTCCGTGACGCTGACCTACGGCGGCACGAACTACGGCCCCATCCCGGTGGATGCGTCCGGCAACTGGAGCTACACGCTGCCCGTGACCCTGCCTGAGGGCAGCAACACCGTGACCGCGGTGTCCACGGACACGGCGGGCAACACCAGCACGCCCGCGACCTCCACCTTCACGGTGGACCTGACGGTTCCCACGGTCGCCATCACCACGCCGGGCAACGGCACCTCGGTGAACACCGGCACCGTGACGGTCACCGGTACGACGACGAACGCGACCTCCGTGACGCTCACCTTCGACGGTGCCAGCTACGGCCCCATCGCGGTGGACGCCTCCGGCAACTGGTCCTACGCGCTGCCCGGCCCCCTGGCCGAGGACACGTACACCGTGACCGCGGTGTCCACGAACGGCGCGGGCACCACCAGCGCGACCGCGACCTCCACCTTCACGGTGGACCTGACCCCGCCGACCGTCGCCATCAGCACCCCGGCGGACGGCTCGACGATTGGCACCGACACGGTGACCCTCACCGGTACGTCCACGGGCGCGACGTCCGTGACGCTGACCTACAATGGCACCGACTACGGCCCCATCCCCGTGGATGGCGCGGGCAACTGGACCTACCAGCTGCCGGTGTCCCTGCCGGAGGGCTCCGTCACCGTGACCGCCACGGCCACGGACGCCGCGGGCAATGAGAGCACTCCGGACGACACCACCTTCACGGTGGACCTGACGGCGCCGGAAGTCGACATCACCGCGCCGGCCAACGGCGTGACGGTCGCCAGCGGCACGGTGACGGTCACCGGTACGTCCACGGGCGCCACCTTCGTGACGGTGACCTTCGAGGGCGCGGACTACGGCCCCATCGCGGTGGATGCTTCCGGCAACTGGAGCTACACGCTGCCTGGCCCCCTGGCGGACGGCACGTACACCGTGACCGCGGTGGCCACGGACGCGGCGGGCAACGAGAGCACGCCCGACAGCTCCACCTTCACGGTGGACACGACCGCGCCCGTGGTGGCCATCACCACGCCGGCCAACGGCTCCACGGTGGGCGCCAACGTGACGGTCACGGGGACGGCCTCGGGCGGCGCGACGAGCGTCACCGTGTCCTTCCAGGGCACCAACTACGGCCCCATCCCCGTGGATGCCTCCGGCAACTGGAGCCAGGCGCTGCCCGGCCCGCTGGCCAACGGCACCTACACGGTGACGGCGGTGGCGGTGGACGCGGTGGGCAACACCAGCCCGACCGCGACCTCCACCTTCACGGTGAACACGGCGGCCCCGACGGTGGCCATCACCACGCCGGCCAACGGCTCCACCCTCACCAACCCCAACGTGACGGTGACCGGCACGGCCGCGAACGCGACCACGGTGACGGTGACCTTCCAGGGCACCAACTACGGCCCCATCACCGTGACGGGCGGCAGCTGGAGCCAGGCGCTGCCCGGCCCGCTGGCCAACGGCTCGTACACCGTGACCGCGGTGTCCACGAACGGCACCACCAACAGCTCGACCGCGAGCACCACCTTCACCGTCAACCCGGCGGGGTCGGTGGACTCGGACAACGACGGCCTGACGGACGACGAGGAGATCGCCCAGGGCACCAACCCGAACAACCCGGACACCGACGGCGACGGCATCCCCGACGGCGTCGAGGTCAAGGTCGGCGGCACGGATCCGCTCGACGACGACTCGGATGACGACGGCATCCTCGACGGCAATGAGGACAAGGACCACGACGGCATCGTCGACGCCGACGAGACGGACCCGAACAGCAGCGACAGCGACGGCGACGGCCTGACGGACGGCGTGGAACTGGGCCTCACCGAGCCCCAGGGCGACGACACCGACCCGTCCAAGTTCGTGGCCGACAAGGACCCCTCGACGAAGACGAACCCGCTGGACGGCGACACGGATGACGACGGTCTGCTCGACGGCAACGAGGACGCCAACCACGACGGCCTCAAGGACGGGACGGAGACGGATCCGAACGACATCGACACGGACGACGATGGCCTGACGGACGGCCTGGAGCTGGGCCTCACCCAGCCGCAGGGCACGGACACCGACCCGACGAAGTTCGTCGCGGATCTGGATCCCAGCACCTGGACCAACCCGCTCGACAACGACACCGACAACGGCGGCGTGTTCGACGGCATCGAGGACCGCAACCACAACGGCCGCGTGGACGTGCAGGAGTCCGACCCGAACAACCCGGCGGACGACCAGGACGCGGATGGCGACGGCATCGACAACGCCACGGAGCTGGAGCGCGGGACGGATCCGTTCGACTCCGACTCCGACGACGACGGCGTGCCGGACGGTATCGACGGGCTGACCGACACGGACGGCGACGGGACCATCGACGCGCTCGACCCCGACAGCGACAACGACGGCATCCTCGACGGCACGGAGCTGGGCGTCACCGCGGAGACCGCTCCGGCGGGCACCGACCTGACGTCCCCGAACTTCAAGCCGGACGCGGACCCCACCACGAAGACGGATCCGAAGAACCCGGACACGGACGGCGACGGCCTGAAGGACGGCGAGGAGGACGCCAACCACGACGGCCGCCGCGCCACCACGGAGACGGATCCGAACATGAAGGACACCGACCAGGGCGGCATCGACGACGGCACGGAGGTGAAGGGCGGCTCGGATCCGCTCGACGCCAACGATGACTACCTGGTGGTGGGCCACGGCTGCAGCACGGGCGGTTCCGGTTCGCTGGCGCCCTTCGCGCTGATGCTGCTGGCGCTGCCCCTGGTGGGCCGCCGCTTCCGCCGCGCCGGGCAGTTCCTGGCGCGCGCGGGTGGGGCGCTGGCCGTGTTCGTCACGGCGCTGTTCGCGGGCACCAGTGCCCACGCGCAGGCCACCGCCGTGTCGCAGGCCATCGACGTGCAGCAGTACAAGCCGGGCCCGGGCGTCGCGGATGTGCTCTCGGTTCACGGCGCGAAGGTGCAGCGGCACCTGGGGTGGAACGTGGGGCTGTCGGTCAACTACGCCGACAAGCCGCTCAACTTCTTCGACCCCCGCTCGGACACGTACGTCACCTCCCTGGTGAAGAGCCAGGTGGGCTTCGACCTGATGGGCGCCATCGGCCTCTACGACCGGTTCGAAATCGGCGTCGTGCTGCCCATCACCATCCAGGGCTCGGAGAACTCGCCGGCCGTGGATTCCTCCTTCGCCAACGGGGTGAGCGGGGGCGGCATCGGCGACCTGCGCCTCATCCCGAAGGCGCGGCTCCTGGACGGTGACGACTACGGCGTGTCCGTGGTGTTGCCCATCTCGCTGCCCACCGGCGGCGCCTCGAACTTCCTCGGCGGGTCGGGCGTCTCTGTGAACCCGCGGGTGGTGGCGGAGTACGGCAAGCGCTTCCGCGTGCTCGCCAACGTGGGCGTGGACATCCGCAAGTCGGAGCAGCTGCGCAACCTGAACGTCGGCAGCGCGCTGGCGTACGGGGTGGGCGCGGAGGTTCCGCTGGGTGACCTGCCGCTGGCCGCCCAGGCCTCGCTGGTGGGCGCGCTGGGCTTCAAGCAGCAGAACGAGGAGGAGCGTCCGCTGGAGCTGCTCGCGGCCCTGAAGTACCGCGCGCCCAGCGGCCTGGCCGCGCAGGTGGGCGCGGGCCCGGGCCTCACGCACGGCTACGGCACGCCGACCTTCCGCGTGCTCGCGTCCGTGGCCTACAGCACCCCGGAGCGCGCCCCGGCGCCGCCCCGGCCGGTGTGCCCGGAGGGCCCCGAGGACTTCGACGGCTTCCAGGACCAGGACGGCTGCGCCGACCCGGACAACGACGGCGACGGCATCGTGGACACGGAGGACAAGTGCCCCAACGAGCCGGAGACGGTGAACGGCTTCGAGGACGCCGACGGCTGCCCGGACACGAAGCCCGTGCCGCCGCCGCCCGCGCCGGTGGACACGGACGGCGACGGCCTGCTGGACCCGGACGACAAGTGCCCCAACGCGCCCGAGGACAAGGACGACTTCCAGGACCAGGACGGCTGCCCGGATCCGGACAACGACAAGGACGGCATCCTCGACACGGCGGACAAGTGCCCGCTGGAGCCGGAGACCATCAACGGCGTGGATGACGAAGACGGCTGCCCGGACAAGGGCAAGGTGAAGGTGCTCGTCGAGGGCGAGCGCATCTTCATCCTGGAGAAGGTCTACTTCGCCACGAACAAGGACGTCATCCTGCCGCGCTCGTTCCCCATCCTGAAGCAGGTGGCCGCGGTGCTGCGCGCCAACCCGCAGGTGGAGCTGCTGCGCATCGAGGGCCACACGGACAGCCAGGGCAACGACGTCGCCAACCTGGACCTGTCCAAGCGCCGCGCCGCCAGCGTGAAGACGTTCCTCGTCAACGAGGGCATCGCCGCGGAGCGCCTGGACTCCGAGGGCTTCGGTGAGACGAAGCCCGTGGACACGAACAACACCCCCGCGGGCCGTGAGAACAACCGCCGCGTGGAGTTCAACATCGTGAAGATGGGCAAGGTGGAAGTGGAGAAGCCCGCCCAGTAGCACTCCCAACAGGGCATGAAACACGGAAGGCCCGGTTCCCCCACGAGGGAGCCGGGCCTTTTCGTCATCCGCGCCCCGTCCTGTCACGTCATGCGTGCGCGAACGGCGCGCGTGACCGGCCACGGCGAGTCACCGGACGCGAGTCAAGAGGGTGTTTGCGCGCGCGCGATGTCCGCATGCCCGGTGATGCCACACGCGTAAGTGGGCGTCAGGACTCGGGCGCGCAGCAGGGCGCTACAGGCAGGTAGCGGAATACTTGCCAAAGCGCCCGACTTCCTGATGATTGTCGAGGGTGGGTGTTTCCGCGGACGGCGCCGCGGTGCTTCCGCCACGAGGACGACATGGACCAGTTCGAGCAGAACAAGCAGGCCGCGAAGATTCGTGTCGTGGGCGCGGGCGGGGCGGGCTGCAACGCGGTCAACACGATGATTCTGTCGAAGCTGGACCGCGTCGACTTCATCGCCGCCAACACCGATGTCCAGGCGCTCGCCGCGAGCAAGGCGCCCACCCGGCTGCAGCTGGGCCAGGCGCTCACCAAGGGCCTGGGCGCCGGCGCCAACCCGGAGATGGGCCGCGAGGCCGCCCTGGAGTCGCGCGATCAGATCGCCGCGGTGCTGGAAGGCGCCGACATGGTCTTCGTCACCGCGGGCATGGGCGGTGGCACCGGCACGGGCGCCGCGCCCATCATCGCGGACATCGCCAAGAGCCTGGGCTGCCTCACGGTGGGCGTCGTCACCAAGCCGTTCCTCTTCGAAGGCAACAAGCGCCGCAAGCAGGCCGAGCAGGGCATCGTGGAGCTCAAGGCCGCGGTGGACACGCTCATCACCATCCCCAACCAGCGCCTGCTGTCGCTCTCCAACGAGCCCATGCCGCTCTTGGAGACCTTCAAGCGCGCGGATGAAGTCCTGCTCAACGCCGTGCAGGGCATCAGCGACCTCATCCAGTACCACGGCTACATCAACGTGGACTTCGCGGACGTGAAGACCATCATGAGCGACAAGGGCCTGGCGCTCATGGGCACGGGCCACGCCTGCGGCGACCGCCGCGCCATCACCGCCATGCAGCAGGCCATCTCCAGCCCGCTGCTGGAGGACGTCTCCATCGACGGCGCCACGGGCCTGCTCATCAACATCACCGGCGGCCGCGACATGACCCTGCAGGAGGTCAACGAGGCGCTGACGCTGGTGCACGACTCGGCGGACGGCGAGGCGGAGATCATCTTCGGGTCGCTCATCGACGAGCAGATCCAGGACGAGGTGAAGATCACCATCATCGCCACGGGCTTCGTGCAGCGGGACGCGCCCAAGGTGCGCTCCATGGCGCAGGTGGTGCAGGTGCCGCTGGTGGGCCGTCCCTCCACGCCGCCGTCCGTGCTGACCGCGACGCGCGAGGAGGTGGCCAGCCTGGTCCCCGCGAAGAGCACGCCCCGTCCGACGATGTCCACGGTGGAGACGCCCAAGACGTCCATGCAGAGCGCGCGCACGGCCGTGGTGAAGGACGCGGCGCTGCCCCTGGACGAGGATCAGTTCGACATCCCCACGTTCCTGCGCCGCCAGGGCCAGACGGAGCTGCCGT
Source organism: Corallococcus carmarthensis (assembly GCF_003611695.1). GTDB lineage: Bacteria > Myxococcota > Myxococcia > Myxococcales > Myxococcaceae > Corallococcus > Corallococcus carmarthensis. Next base: position 33,316 of record NZ_RAWE01000075.1, read on the forward strand.
AATCAGGCAGCGGGACCGCTAAGCGCGGGGGAGGCGGGCCACGCTCGCCGTACCCCGGCCCGTGAGGCGGTCACACTTGGTGAACAGTCCGTCCACCTCGTCGTAGAGCGCGTCGATGCGCTCCGACGCGCTGGGGGCGGGGAGAAGCCCGTCGCCGGACAGCTCCTCCAGGCGGGTGCCGGCGCGCTGCAGCAGCTGCAGCGCCTTGAGCAGCGAGCGGCCCTGCTTCGTGCCGTCGGGCGTGAAGAGGGTGCCACCCTCGTAGAGGGTCACCAGATTGGCGCGGGTGTCCTGCTGCCGCTGGTTGAGCCGGTTCCGGTACAAGTCCAGACGGCGGGCGCGGCGGGCACCATGCAGGTCCACGACGCTGTGCGTTCCTGTCGAGGGAGGCTTCACGTCGGGCAAGGTACGCCAGGGGTTCGCAAGTCCGCAAATTTACGGGACTGTACGGACCTGTTGCGCACCCGCCCGGACGCTTGTCAGTCAAGGGGGTGGGGGTTAGTTTGGCCGCCCTTCGCAACGCCAGGGTGCCTGCATGTTCCAGAAGCTGCTCATCGCCAACCGGGGTGAAATCGCGCGTCGCATCGGGGCGGTGGCCCGGGGCATGGGCGTGAAGACGGTGGCGGTGCACTCGGACGCGGACGTGAGCCTGCCCTTCGTGAAGGAGGCGGACGAGGCCGTGCGCATCGGCCCCGCGCCCGCGAAGGACAGCTACCTGAGCATCCCCGCCATCCTGGAGGCGGCGAAGAAGACGGGCGCGCAGGCGGTGCACCCGGGCTACGGCTTCCTGTCGGAGAACGGCGACTTCGCGCAGGCGTGCGCGGACGCGGGCCTGACCTTCGTGGGCCCGCCGCCGGAGGCCATGGCGCGGATGAAGGACAAGAGCCAGGCGCGCAAGCTGGTGTCCGCCGCGGGCGTGCCGGTGGTGCCGGGCAGCGACGGCGTGCTGCCGGACGTGCAGAGCGCCCTGGAGGCCGCGGAGCGCATCGGCTACCCGGTGCTGTGCAAGGCCGCCAGCGGTGGCGGCGGCATCGGCATGGCGGCGGCGAACACCCCCGCGGAACTGGAGAAGGTGTACCGCCAGTGCACGGACCGTGCGAAGGCCGCCTTCGGCCGCGAGGGCGTGTACCTGGAGCGCTACTTCCCGGCGCCCCGCCACATCGAAGTGCAGATTTTGGGCGACACCCACGGCCACCTCATCCACGGCCTGGAACGCGAGTGCTCCATCCAGCGCCGTCACCAGAAGGTGGTGGAGGAGGCCCCGTCGGTGCTGTTCGCCAATGGACGGAACGCGGCGCTGGCGGACACGCTCTTCACGGCGGCCGTCACGGCGGCGAAGACGTTCGGCTACGCCAACGCGGGCACGGTGGAGTTCCTGTACTCGGACGGGCAGGTGTACTTCATCGAGATGAACGCCCGGCTCCAGGTGGAGCACCCGGTGACGGAGCTGACCACGGGCCTGGACCTCATCGGCTGGCAGCTGCGCATCGCCGCGGGCGAGAAGCTGACGGTGAAGCAGGAGGACGTGAAGCGGAAGGGCGCGGCGCTGGAGTTCCGCATCTACGCGGAGGACCCGGTGAAGTACTTCCCGTCCCCCGGCCCGCTGAAGGTGTTCCAGCCGCCCACGGGCGAGGGCGTGCGCCTGGACTCCGGCTACGCGGAAGGGGACGTGGTGACGCCGAACTACGACCCCATGATCGCCAAGCTCATCATCAGCGGCGCCACGCGCGACGAGGCGATTGCCCGCGCGGTGAAGGCGCTGGAGTCCTTCCGCGTCGAAGGCATCAAGACGAACATCCCGCTCCACCTGCGCATCCTGAAGGACCCTGCCTTCAGCGCCGGAGAGCTGGACACGCACTTCCTGGATCATCACGCGAAGCCTTAAGGGGCGGCGGGGATGCCCCCGCGCTCGTTTCCCACCCGAGGAGGGACGGTTCATGGCGGACGTTGCGGCGCACATCACGGGCACGGTGTGGAAGATCGAAGTGAAGGTGGGCGACAAGGTGGAGCCCGGCACCACGCTGGTCATCCTCGAGTCCATGAAGATGGAGATGCCCGTGGAGTCCGAGGAGGGCGGCACGGTGAAGGAGATCCGCTGCAAGGAAGCGCAGTCGGTCAACGAGGGCGACGTCCTCGTGGTGCTCGGGTAGTCACGGGCTTTCACCCGGGGACGGGGAGCGGCGCGAAGGATGGAGCCCACGCTGGAGGTGGAGGATCGCGAGGGCGGTGTCCGGGTGCTCACCGTCTCCAACCCGTCACGGCGCAACGCGCTGAATGACGCGTTGCTGGCCCGGCTGGACGCGGCGCTGGAGCCCGCCGCTCACGTGCGCGCGCTGCTGGTGCGCGGCCAGGGCGGGCACTTCTGCGCGGGCTATGACCTGACGCACCTGGGGCCGCCGGGCGCGGACGGGCGGCTGCCGGATGACCCGCTGGTGGCGTGCCTGCTGAAGCTGGAGCGGCACCCGGCGCCGTCGGTGGCGCTGGTGCAGGGCGGCGCGGTGGGCGCGGGCTTCGACCTGGCGGCCTCCTGTGACTTCCGCGTGGGCGCTTCCGACGCGTTCTTCCTCATGCCTCCGGCCCGGCTGGGCATCGTGTACTCGCCGGAGGGCCTGGCGCGGGCGGTGCGGCTGGTGGGCCTGTCGCGCGCCAAGCAGCTGTTCCTCACCGCGCGCCGGCTGCCGGCGGCGGAGGCGCTCGCGTGGGGGCTGTTGGATGAGTGCCCCGAGGACGCGGAAGGGCGCGCGCTGGCGCTGTGCGCGACGCTGGCCGCAGGGGCGCCAAAGGCGGTGTCGGGGATGAAGGAGGCGTTCGGGCTGCTGGCGCGCTCCGCGTTGTCGCCGGAGGACGTCGCGCACCTGCGTCAGGTGCGCGGCGAGGCGTTTGGCAGCGAGGACGCGAAGGAGGGGCGCGCGGCTTTCCTGGAAAAGCGCGCGCCCCGCTTCAACGGCCGCTAGGTGTCGCCGAACAGCTCGCCCATCCGCAACTGGAGCGCGGAGGCGATCTTGTAGAGCGACGAGATGGACGCGGAGGATTCCGCGCGCTCAATCTGGGACAGCAGGGACACGGACAGCCCCGTGCGGCGGGCCAGTTGCTTGAGCGTGAGCTCTTGCGTCTTGCGCGCGTCGCGGATGGTACGGCCAATGGCGCGGTGCAGGTCCGCTTCCGGGTCCTGGGACAGACCCTTCTTCTGCAACGCGTTGCGCACGGCGGCCGTGAACTGCTCCGGCTCCATGGGCTTCTTCACATAGTCGGACGCCTGCGCCTTGAGCGACGCGACGGCCGTGTCCACGGTGGGGTACGCCGTGGCCACGATGACCGCGATGTCCGTGTCGTACTTGCGGATCAACTCCAGCACTTCGGTGCCGGACATCTGCGGCATCATCATGTCGAGGATGACGAGGTGGAAGTCGGAGCCCCGGAGGATGTCCACCGTCTGCGTGGGGTCCGTCGTGGTGACGACCTCGTAGCCTTCACGGGTCAGCACGAGCTTGAGGTAGTCGCAGTTGTCCTGCTCGTCATCAACTACCAGGATGCGAATCTGCACAGCGTCTCCTCGCTGCAGGGTTGAGGGAAGTGCTGCGGGGATCTACTCGCCATTGCCCGACGTGGGGGAACCTTGCGTCGGGCGCGGGGGCGTTCCGGTCATCTTGCTCAAGGCCTTGATGACCAAGTCTCGCTTTTCATAGCCCTCGGGCGTGAGCGTGAGGAACTCCGCGTAGTGCTGCTCGCTCATCTTGAAGTCCTTGAGCTTGGCATACACCACGCCCAGCATCAGGTGGCACTCCGGAACAGACGGGGCCAGCAAGGCGCAGTCCTTGGCGATCTCCAATGCGCCGTTCAGGTCATTGGCCTTGGTCAGGCGGAGGACCTCGGTCTGGATGACCTCGGTGTTCTTGGCGACGTCCGCCGGCTTCTTCCACTTCCGCGTGAGCACGAACTCGGACGTGGGCTTCTCTTTCGAGTTCTGGGCCGCGGCGGCGGTCGTGCCCGAGTCATCCGGAGGCGGGGTTTCCGTCAGCTGGGCGTTCTGCGCGGCCTGCGCCTGCGCGGCGGCCAACTGGTCGCTCAGGTCCTGACGGTCCTTCGCGAAGACCGTGTCCGTGGGGATGGCGCTGAAGCTCTTGGTCGCCTCATCGACACCGGTCCCATTGGGCTTGAGGAGGGCCTTGCGGGTCGCGGCGAGGTCCTTCTCCGCCTTCTTCTCCTTGTCCAGCCGCGTCTGGAGCTCGTCCAGGTTCGCGGCCGGAAGCGCCTTCGCCTTGCGGAGCGCGTCGAGCGCGGTGGTGGCGGCGGGCAACTTGCCCGCCTGGAGCGCTTCCCGGAAGGCCTGATCCGCCGGAGGTTCCGGTGGCTTCTCCGGCGTCGCGGGCGGGTTCGCGGCCACGGTCTCCGGAGGCTTCGTCGTGGGCGGCGGCTCTGGGATGGGCTGCGGATCCGCGACGACGACAGGCGGCGTGGCATCCGGCGGCTTGGGCAGCAGGTCCTGCCCCTTCACCACGAAGATCGCCGCGCCCGCGCCAATGGACACGAACGCGATGACGGCGGCCACCCACATCTTCTTGGAGCCGGAGCGGCCCTGCGCGGCGATGTCCTCCGCCAGCGAGCCCGGTCCCACGAAGCGCAGCTTCACGTGGCCCATCTCGATGATGTCGCCGTGGGCCAGCGTCGCCTGGGCGTAGCTCTCACCGTTGACCGTCATGCCGTTGGCCGACTGCATGTCGATGACGCGCCACTCGCCGGTCTCCTCGCGCACGATCTTCGCGTGCGTGCGGGACAGCGAGCGGTGGTCCAGGGCGACGTCGTTCTCCGACGTGCGGCCGATCCGCAGCTCCGTGCGGTTGCAGTCGTACTCCTGGCCCTTGAACTCGTTGGGGGCGAGCACCAGCAGCCGGGGCTGCTCGTCCTCCGGCACGCGCTCCACGCGCCGGGGCCGCTCCGCCTCCATCTGGTCCATGCGGATGATGGACGTGGCGTTGCGGCGCGCCTCCGCGGACACGGGCGTGTGGCCGGGCTCGTCGCCGTCCTCGTCGGAGTCCTCCGCCTCGTCCTCGCCGTCCACCATGGTGTCGCGTGGGGCGGGTCCGCCGCGCTCGTCCTCCTCCTCTTCCGGCTCCGGTTCTGGCCGGCGGGAAGCGGGCACCTTGGCGGTGATGGCGCCAGCGGGGGCGCCGGCGTTGGCCGTGCCCTCGACCTGCAGTGCCAGATCGTAGTCGCCGATCTGGATGAGGTCGCCCTCCTTGAGAGGGAGCTGGCCTGCGACGCGCTCGCCGTTGATCCGGGTGCCGTTGTAGCTCCCCAGGTCTTCGAGCACGACGTGTCCATTGAGGCGCACCAGCCGGGCGTGTCGACGTGACACGTTCCGCTCGGTCAGGCGGATCGTGTTGCCCTCCTGACGTCCAATGGTGATTTCGTCGCGCACGAAGGGAACAACGGTCTTGCGCCCCTCGTCGTCTTCGATGATGAGCTTCAGCACGGGTCCGGTCCGAGTACAGCTATAGCAGAATGCCCTTTGCCGAGACAAGCCATGTATCCCCCGAGAACAACAGGGTTTTTCGCCCATCCCAGGGGCAGGGAGGCACTGTTGTCCATCGGTCGATTGGCCGGAAAGGGTGGGGAGGGCAGGATACCGGGGCTCACGATAGCGCTGATCGCGGCGCAGGCCATTCTCTACACGTTCGTGGCGTCCGGAGGGCCTCCCGGGGTGGACGCGTTGATCCACTGGGGGGCCAAGTCGGGGCCCCTGGTGACGGACGCGGGGCAGGGCTGGCGACTCTTGTCGGCCAACCTCCTGCACCGGGACGCCCTGCACCTGGGCCTCAACCTGCTGGTGTTCGCGGGGGTGGGCACGGCGGTGGAGCGCTCGTGCCGGTGGTGGGACTACGTGGCGCTGCTGGCCGTGTCGGGGCTGGCGACGATGGCGGGCTCGCTCTGGTGGTCGCCGGCGGTGAGCGTGGGCGCGTCGGGGTGGGTGTTTGGCTGCGTGGGGGCGCTGCTGGTGCTGGGGCGGCGCGCGCGCAACGGGCCGGGGGCTCGCTACCGGTGGTTCTCCGGGGAGAACGCGCTGCCCACCGTGCTCGTCTTCCTGTGGCTCGGGTGGACGAGCGTGGGCGTGGACAACGCGGGGCACCTG